>CAISXI010000188.1 GCA_903889425.1 uncultured Roseiflexaceae bacterium
AATAATTGGATCAATACTGCTTCCATAGGGCACAATAACGGCAGTGTTGGTTGGTGCAATCGTTATCGTTGCTGTTTGGGTATGTGTAGGTGATGGCGATGGCGATGGCGTCATTGTCATAAACCGGATCCCGTTGTTGGCTGCAGATGTTGCCAAAATCGGATCAATGTTACTGCCATACGGCACGATTAATGCGGTGTTTGTGGCAGTGATCGCTGATGTCGTGTTTGTCGCTGATGCCGTGGTAGTGGCAGTCTTTATAGGGGTCGCGGTGTTGGTGGGCGTCGCTGTGCGAGTAGGCGTGGATGTATCGGTATTTGTGGTGGTAGGAGTTGCAGTATTGGTGGATGTGGCGGTATTGGTGGGAGTCGCGGTGCGCGTCGGCGTGTTGGTAATGGTCGGCGTGTTAGTCGCAGTGGGGGCGAGATTGGTGATGGAGTAGATGACCCCGTCATCTTTGAATGAACCATCACAGGTTGGGTCGGCAAACTTCCAATTGGTGCTGGCACCTTCGTCGCCTTCGGGCAGCAAGACGAAATGCGCCCACTCTGTTGATTCATTGACTTGGTCATAAATGTAGCTGACGGGAATGGTGAGTCCGCCACTATTGAGGCTGGGATTAATCCCGCCATCATAATCACCGGCCGGCACAGTAATCAACCAAAGGTCACTGCCACTGACATGTGAGACACTGCCGTTCCCAAATGTCGAAGTCGGGGTGCCGAGGGTGAAATCACTATCAGAAACGGCGGTACCGGTGGCATTGCGGATGGCAATGATAGTATTGGCACCGACACGGCCATTGATGCGGATATTGAGTGACGTTGGTGCGCTACCTTCACTGGCACTCCGATCACGACTTGATCCCATATCAATGTAGGGGTCTAAGCCTAACGAGACTGAGTCGAGGGCATTCCCTGCAGCTGCACTCGTACCTGAAATTGATACAAAACCAATGTTAAATACCCCGTTCCATCCGGTACTTGGGAGGGTGTGACTACCAGCATAAATTCCCCAATAATTGGTCGAAATGCTAGCAGGATTTGGGTTGGTACCAGCATATGCTGTTTGAGCTACACCGGTCACAATCCCTGATGACTGGGTTGATGATACGCGCAAAATCTGCCGCGCATAACTATCAGCACTGACTGACCCGGCATCAAGGCCGATTGGAATTCCCAAGCGGAATTCGGCGACATCAGTGCGATTGCCGATGGGGCGATGCGCAAATGAAAAATTAAACGTATCACCACTCGCCAAACAGAGTGACTGGTAGAGCATGCCGGCATTGTAGGCGTTTAATTCGGCATAGGTGGTGCCATCATTGGGGGTATAGCCATATAACGCAGCTCCTTGTAATTCAATGACACGTGCCGAGGTGCCTGAATTGGTGCCGTTACAGACGCTCTGATTCACTGGTTGCGTGGTTTTCCAGCCAAACACATTGTTCATATCAATCAAATGATAGGATGATGGCGGGTTGCTACAGCCAGTATATTGTTCAAAAGAGGTATTGGCCATAATCCGCACTCCCCCATTTGCCGTGTTAATGGTGGGATTATTGGTAGTGGGTATGATGCCCGGTGCAAACGTCCGTGAGGGGGTGCGTGACGTCGTGTACGTCATTGATGGCGTATAGGTTGTGGTGGGAGTATTGGTTACCGTAGGCGTATTGGTTACCGTAGGCGTATTCGTCCGGGTGGCAGTTGCGGTATTCGTTGATGTAGCCGT
>CAISXI010000189.1 GCA_903889425.1 uncultured Roseiflexaceae bacterium
CACTCAACGCCACCCCGGCACTGATTTTGTAATTGCGCATGTGGGCTGTTATGCCGAAAACCTCGGTTGGGTGGCACAATGGCTCGACGATTGCCCCAACGTCTACATCGATTTCAGCGCCCGGATCGCCGAAGTGGGACGTCAACCCTATAGCGCCCGTAAGTTTTTCATCAAATATGCCGACCGGATTCTGTTTGGCACCGACATGCCCGCCGATCTGGCGACCTACCAGTTGTACTACCGCTTCCTCGAAACTGACGACGAATACTTCCCCTATCACCTCGGTGACGTGCCACCCCAAGGGCGCTGGAATATTTATGGGCTCTATTTGCCCGACGATGTGTTGCGCAAAATCTATTATCAAAACGCTGAACAGGTCATGTTGCGTCAACCCAAAGGAGTCTAATCATGCGTGCTGTGGTATTTGACGGAACATTGCACCTCGATGCCAATCGCCCGGCGCCCACACCCCCCGCCAGCGAAGCGCTGGTCCAGGTGCAGATGGCTGGCATTTGTAATACCGATATCGAAATCACCCGCGGCTATAAAGGCTTCAACGGCATCCTCGGCCACGAATTCGTCGGCACTGTGGTGGCCTGTGCCGATGCCCAGTGGCTGGGCAAACGGGTGGTGGGCGAAATCAACGCCGCTTGCCGAGTCTGCCCCACTTGTCTGATGGGGGACGCCCCGCATTGCCCCAACCGCACCACGCTGGGGATTTTTAACCGACCAGGTGCCATGGCCGACCTCGTCAGCATCCCCATCGATTGCCTGCACCACGTCCCCGATGACGTCAGCGATCGCCAAGCAGTTTTTACCGAGCCGTTGGCGGCCGCCCTCGAAATCATCCAACAGACCCATTTGCGCCCTACCGACCGTGTGGCCATCGTCGGTGACGGCAAATTGGGCCTGTTGATTGCCCAAGTCTTGCGTTTGCCCGGCTGTGACGTGACGGTGGTGGGGCGCCATCCCGAGCGCTGGGAGTTGCTCCATCGCCAAAAAATCACCACCGTGGCGAGTACTGCTGCGCGTGGTTGGTATGACGTGGTGGTCGACGTCACCGGCAATCCCGACGGCCTCAAAACCGCTCGTAGCCTGATTCGTCCCCGTGGCCGGCTGGTAATGAAAAGCACCGTGGCCGCTGAAACCCAACTCGATTTGACCATGCTGGTGGTCGACGAAATCCAGCTGATTGGCTCACGCTGTGGTCCGTTTGCAGCGGCCTTGCGCTTGTTGCAACGGGGTTTAATCGACACCGAAACCTTGATTCATGCCACCTATGCCCTTGACGACGCCATGCCGGCCTTTGCGGCCAGCCACAAAGCACTCAAGGTGTTGTTGCAGATGTAACGTGTGGCGTCGCCCATATGAAAGGAAGAAAAATCATGTCACTTGCTAATCAAAAAGCCCATTTATCACCGGTGTGGGCCCGCTACAACGACATCATTGTGGACCGTGGCGAAGGGGTGATGTTGTACGGCGACGACGGTCGCGCCTATTACGACTTTACCTGTGGGATTGGCGTCACCAACACCGGCCACTGCCACCCCCGCGTGGTGGCGGCAATTCGCGAGCAAGCTGGCTTGCTGTTGCACGGTCAAGCCAACATCGTCTATCACAAACCGATGTTGCGCTTGGTAGAGGGCTTGCGCCAAGTTGTGCCGTCAGGTATTGATGCGTTTTTCTTTAGTAATAGTGGTGCCGAAGCCGTCGAAGGCGCCCTCAAACTAGCCCGTCACGCCACGGGCCGCACCGACGTGATTGTGTTCGACGGGGGTTTCCATGGCCGTACCGCCGGCACCATGGCCCTGACCACCAGCAAAGGCAAATACCGCAGTGGCTATGCGCCGTTGCCGTCAGGGGTGCATGTGGCGCCCTACGCCTACTGCTTTAACTGTGCTATTGCCAAAGCCGCTGGTCGCAATACGGCAGAGATGTCAGC
>CAISXI010000190.1 GCA_903889425.1 uncultured Roseiflexaceae bacterium
AGGCGATTGGGGTTGCCCACGGTAATCATGACGATCTTCATGGCGCGAGTTCCTTGGTGATGGCCGCCCAGGCTTGGGGCGATTCCCAGACGGCGACGCGCAACTGGGTCAACCCGCGCTGGTGCAACACGCTGGCTAATTCGGCCCAAATGAAATCAGCGACTACTTCGGCGGTGGTGTTGCGGCCAATCAGTCCCGGCACCTCGTCGAGGTTTTGGTAGTGCAAGCGCCCCACCACATCGCCGAGACGAGCCTGGATCAAGCTGATATCGACCAGCGTGCCATCAGCGGCCAAGGCTGCCCCCTGCACACTCACTTCGACGCGGTAGGTGTGGCCATGCATGCGCTGTGCCGGCCCAAAATCACCGACGAGGCGATGGGCGGCTTCAAATTGGGCGACGACGCCTATTTCAAACATCATGATTCCTTTCTGCATAATCCAATACCACTTGGATGACATCGGCACCACCCCCATCAACCAGCGCATAGGCCTGGGCTGCGTCGCTGAAGTGATACTGGTGGCTAATTAATATATCTGCCGGGAATTGTGCCAACAAGCGCCACACCACATCCATGCGCCGGGCATAATCCCAGCGGGGCAGCAAATCGGGCGCCAAATGCCCCACTTGCGAGGCCCGCAAGCGGATGCGGCTACGGTGAAAGTGGCTACCCAAATCGAGGGTCACTGCTTTGGTGCCGTACCACGACGCCACCACCACCTGTGCCTCAAAGCCGGCCATGGCGACGGCACCCGCCAGCGCCGCCGGATTGCCACTGACCTCGACCACACCGTCGGCGCCACGCCCTTGACTGGCCACCGCCACCACGGCGGCTGCATCGCTGGGGGCACAGACGACAGCGGCGCCCAGTTGCTGGGCGAGCGCGCGGCGCAGCGGTACCGGATCAACGCCAATCACACTGGTGAGTTGTTGGCGGGCTAACAGCCACGTCACCAACAAGCCCACCACACCCAGCCCCACCACCACCACCACCTCGCCGAGGGCCGGGCGTAGGTCGTGGACGATGTTGATGGCGGTTTCCATGTTGGCCGCAAATACCGCCATGCTAGGAGCGATGCCGGCGGGGATGCGTTTGGCTTGGGCAGCCGGCACCTGCAGGTGGGTCTGGTGGGGGTGCAACACAAACACCTGATCGCCTACCTGATGACTACTGACTGCCATACCACAAGCCGTGACCTCGCCCACCAACGCATAGCCGTATTTAATGGGGAAGCCGAAGCTACCGGCGAGGGTAGGCAAATCAAGTGCCAAATCTGGCGGCACTTGACCGCGATAGACCAGCATTTCGGTGCCATGACTAATGGCCGAGCGCAGGGTGGTAATTGCGACGGCGTCGTCAGCGAGGGTGGGTAATTCTTCGGCGCGTACGCTGATTTGGCGCATGCCCGTCATCCAAATTGCCTGGGCATCAGTGGGCATAGCGCACCTCGGCTTCGATCCAGATATCAGGGCCACACGGGGTGTACACCGGATTGTGTAGTTGCAAGGCATGGTCCATCGTATGAATCCCGATATCGCCAAA
>CAISXI010000191.1 GCA_903889425.1 uncultured Roseiflexaceae bacterium
AATACACCCACTACGACATCGACCAAAACTGCCACGTCGACCAGAACCAATACCCCCACTAAAACGAATACACCCACTACGACAGCGACCAAAACTGCCACGTCGACCAGAACTGCCACAGCGACTGCCACGAATACACTCACCAAAACGAATACGCCCACTACGACATCGACCAAAACGAATACCCCCACCAAAACCAATACACTCACCCGAACCCTAACCAGCACGGCAACAGTGACCAGCACGCAAACTCCTTCCCCTACCACTGTTGGTGGTCAAGGGAAGCAACTATTGACACCGACGTTTATATTTACCTACACCAAAACCGCTACTGCGTCGCGGACAGCGATACGGTAGCGGTAGATTATCTGTTACTTCCGACTTCATCGGGCGATTTGCTACGGCGCCCGGTTCAGTTCCTGTTGTCACAAACGATGTATGTGCGCCGTAGCGTAATCGCCCCTACAGCACTGTCGTCATTTGCACCGCGTCGACCTCGATGGCGGCCTGGGCCGCCGCAATGGTCAGACGGGTATGAAATATTGGCGTGGTGGTCGTTGTCGGTGCCTGGAATGCAATGGTATAGGCCTGCCACGTATCATTCAGCGTAAACGTTTCACTATGACTAATCAACGGCGCCGTATACATGGTTTGATCGCGGAAGTCGATGGTGAGCTGCAACTGACCCGCCGTGGCGCTGCGTGCATACAGTGTCGCCGTTACCGTGGCACCGTTGTGGGCCGGGTTGGGTTGATGGATGGTGGCGCCCGCTTGTAAGCGCACGAAATGTTTGCCATCATACCCCGCACTATCCGTCACCCGCGCCACTCCAGGGTGATTGGCGTAGCGCCAGCCAAAGCCCCCAAAGGGTGCAATAGCCGCAAAATTCCCGTTGGCCACATCGCCGTTTTGGCCAAACCCATTCATTACATCGGCAGCGTCTATCTGCCAACCGAGCTGTGCATGCAGGTGTCGCGCCAAATAGGTCGCCATCCCGGCGTGGTCGTATTCGCAACCGTGCCACTGTGCAAAGAACCACGGAAATTTGCCTGCCGACATTTGCGGATCGTTGCGCTCCGCCACTACTGCCGCACTATAATTGGCCGGCTCACGACTATCCCAGCCGTATGAATTCCACAACACGATGTGAGCCTTGGGGTAGGCTTGGCGCACGGCATCGAGGAAGGCGTGGTAATCGGCCCGGATGCGCGTTTCGCCCTTGTCAACGTCATTTGAGCCCAAATCGATGACTACCACATCGGTGGCCTGGCTGGCAAAATCCCACGGGGTGGTGTTGGTCATACTGGTCTGGGCAAAAATCGCTTGTACCGAGCCAATGGTCGACCCGCCGTACGCTACGTTGTGATAGCTGGCGTTGCACATACGGGCGGTGATACCGGCGTAGCTATAGTGGCAGCCCATAAACTCAATGCCGTTGTTGTTTTCTTCGTTGCTGAGCGATTCACCGGCCAGGTTGGAGTCACCAAAAAACACCATGTGGCGGGGTGGAGCTGGGGGCGGCGCACTCAACGTGCCCGTCAACCAAAACCCCGCCACCGTCATATCGCCCCCTTGGTAGGTTTCTTTGACGATGTCGATGAGGTGTGGCCCAGCACTCAGGTTTTGCGCAAGCACCACCGGTTCGTCCGTTGCTTCGATCGCCATGGCGGGCTGTACCACCCCATCGATGACGACGCGGATGTAATCGCGGCTGTATTGCGGGCGCATCAGTGCCGACAGCGCCGTCCCGTCAAACTGCAACGTAATTGTGGCCCCTTGCCAGCCCACACTGGGGTGATTGGCGTCACGCAAATCCCAGCGCCCCACGTAACGGATGTGAGGGTGGTTGGCGGCGATAAAGGTGGGGGTGGCCGGTGGCGCCGGTTGGAATAATTCGCGTAACCGCGATAGCACAATCCCTGCCAACACGATGCTGGCAGGGATCAGGCCAATCCGCAGGTAGCGAGTGGTGCGGTTCCGCATCAAGCGTTCCTTTCGATTGAGCAGCGTATTGTCAGATATCAACTTACCCTTGGAACTGCATGGCGCCCCGCCCTAGTTGCTGAATAACCCCAAACTCCACCAAGGTGTCGTCACCTACCTTTAGACTCGACAAGTGCAATTCGCCGGCATAAATGGTCAATACATAGCTATCGCCCCGGCGATCGATGGTGCCCCAGGCATAGCCCGTCGCCCAAAATTGACTGGTATTGTCGGCCAGCTCGCGAAACGCCAGCGCCCCGGTGACCGCACTATATTGCTGCCCTGTCCAGGCCATAATCAGCCCAAAACTGGCCATGGCCCGGGCGTAGTGGTGGCCGCATTCGGCTTCGTCGAACGGGCTCCGTTTGGCGCCGTCGTAGCGGGCACGGATGTCGCTCACCACTTGGGTCGCTTCGTCTCGTAGCCCACTATAAATCATGCCGGCGGCAGCGGTATATTCAAAGCCCGTCATCACTTCGGTGAAATACGGGAAGGGCCGGGCCGGGCGATTGCCCCGCGGGTATGAGGCCATCAACAACGCCGATTCATCCCCCAGCACAAAGCTGCGCATGTGGTTGAAGTGATGATGGAAGCCCGTTTGGCGGTTGTATTTGTAGATACTTTCCAACGTGGTGCGTTGTTGGCTCGCAGCCGTCAAGTCACCCAGCCCACTGATATGCGCCAAATATTGCCCGATGAGCTGATCGACCAAGCAGCCATCACCCAGTTGCAATTCGGGCTCCACCAAATTGGATGCCCCCATTACCATGTGGCGGATGCCGTCGGCAATATTGGCGGC
>CAISXI010000192.1 GCA_903889425.1 uncultured Roseiflexaceae bacterium
CGGATTTTCTGGGCGAATATTTTGCCCGTGATTGCACCTGCATTAGGTGCATTGGCGATTTTGACGTTCATGGGTAAATGGAACGAATTCCAGTTCCCATTGCTCATCCTCAAAGATCAGTTTACCTATACCCTTCCAGTGGCACTCAGCACGTTGCGTTCATTGCGTGGTACTGAAATCGGTGTACAAATCCTCGGATCGAGCATTGCCATTGTCCCAATTTTGACGGTGTTTGTGATGGCCTCACGCCAATTCATGTCTGGCTTAACTGCAGGTGCAGTAAAGTAACTTTTATGGCACACCAAACACTCATTCCGGTGGTATTCTGCGCATCACTACTGCTTATGGCATGTAGTGGTGCGCAGAATGGTGCAATCTCCCCAGCTGCCCCTGTGGCAACAACCACATCCAATTCTGTCCCATTTAGCGACCAAGCAACACCCTGCGGCACCAATTTCATTCGCCACGAACTCCCCCATATCACCACCGGAGATTCCGCCGGCACCTACGTCTATGCCAGCAATGGCAGCGGGCTCGCTGTCGGAGATGTCAATGGTGATGGGAATGACGATGTTATTTTCGGGAATATTGCCGGCACCGTGACGCTTTTCCTCAATGATGGTCAAATGCACTTTACGCCTATCTCGACTGATTTACAAGACGTCCGAGCCTTGGCGATCGTCGATACCGATGGTGATGGCAAACCCGAAGTAGTGGCAACCCAACGCTTTCGCCGGCCAGTCATTGGCGAATTCAACGATGGCGTCCTCACCTTCCAAGACATGCCTGACGTCTATTCGGCGTTTTATGCCATGAATTGGCATGACCTCAATGGCGATGGCACACTCGATGTGGTATTTGGCACCTACGATACTGAGCAACTCCAAAACCAAGGCTTGATTTTCAATGAGCGTGGTGGCGGTGGTGTATTTGTGTATTATCGTGATGGGGCAGGGTATCGTGCAGAACGCCTCAATGAACAGGCCGACGCCTTAGCTATTGCATTCCCTGACATCAACCACGACGGTGTCAGCGACATCTTGGTAGGAAATGACTTTAACCGCCGTGATATGGCGTGGCTTGCGTCACCCACCGGCTGGCAGAGTATCGAACCATTTGGCCAAACCACCGAAAACACCATGAGTATTGACGTGGCCGATGTATTTAATACCGGCACGAATACGATTTTTGCCACCGACATGAAGCCCTACAACCAAGACGTCAAAACCATGGCAAGTTGGCTCCCCGCCATGAAAAAACTCTCACGGCCACTCACTGCCGATGACCCACAATATCCCGAAAACACCTTGCAGGTCTGGCAGAATGGGCAATGGCAAAATCAAGCCTATAGTCTGCAAATTGATGCTAGTGGCTGGAGTTGGTCAGGCAAGTTTGGTGACCTCGATAACGATGGCTGGCAAGATTTGTATGTGGTCAATGGCATGGTTGCCAAAGATTTGCTTGGTTATTTACCCAAAAACCAAATCGATGAACCGGACATGTTGTTTGTCAATAACGCCGGTCAATCATTCACCCGCGCCGATTGGGGACTGAGCGATAGTGGCAGCGGCCGCTCTATGACCATGGTGGATTTGAATCATGATGGTCGGCTCGATGTGGTTGTTAATCCGATGGATGGCCATGCGGTGATTTACGAAAATCAACGTTGTGCCGGCAATAGCATCGAGTTACGCTTGGTACAACCCCGCACCGCCAACCACACCGCGATTGGGGCAACCATTCGCATTCGAGCCGGTACACAACGCATGCTGCGCACCGTGCGGGAGTCAGCAGGCTATCTGTCTAGTGAAAGTCAAATCATTCATTTTGGGATTGGTGAGGTCGATGCGGCCACCGATATCGAAATTACATGGCCAGATGGATCAATTTCGCATATTGATACCATCCCAAGTAATACGTTAACCACAGTTACACGAACGGAGTAGACGATGAATGGTGCATTTGTCGAAGTGATTATTGAGTATTTCAATCAATTATTTAGTGCCCGCCGGACACAATTTGCGACCACCCATGGCGGGATCGCACCGATGCGCCTGCGAACGATTTTCGACTTACGCGCCGAATGGATATTGGTGATAGTAGGGGTAATTGTTGGTGGGTTATTTGGGTATTTAGCACTCATCAACAAATACCCTGCATGGATCCAAGCAGCCTGTGTGATTGCAGGACTCCTGCCTGCCTATAGCCGGCACGTGGTTGTTATTTATGTCAAACATGGCTGGTGGAGCGCCACATTGACCATGCTCGTAGCAGCCCAAAGCTTCCATGGCGTCGAACATTTAGTCCAATGGGTGCAATATCACATCTTGCGCTGGCCTTTTTTCAAAGCCAGTGGGATTATTTCAGCAGCAAATGCCGAATGGGTGCATTTTGGGTGGAATTGGATGGTACTTATCATTATGATCGTCTTGGTAGTCGGGGGATTACGCAACCCGTTTGCCTATCTGATGATTGCCTGGACGGTTGCCCATACCGCCGAGCACACCTACTTGATGTGGCGCTATTTACAAGCCCTCCAAGAACTAGCCGCCCTTGGCATGCCAGAGGTATCGGCCCAAGGCTTGCCAGGTTTTTTTGGGCGTGATGGCTGGATTGCCACGAGTGATGCCACGCGCAATTCGTTTGTCTGTCGCTTACCTGGATTTACCACTGCAGTCCGACTTGATGTCCATTTTTGGTGGAACGTGGGTGAAACCATATTGCTGATACTTGCCACCAATGTGACGTTGCGCCAACGTAATCGCCCCAGCACCAATTAATTATCGGTGGTAGTTTGGTATAATAAAGCACACCGATAATCAAAGGTACTGCAATGGGATTGGCATATTCACAACGCAAAAATTGGCTGTGGCAACGCTTCGACCGTGAAGACATATTGAGCAAATTTGTCATGAGCTGGTTGATTATCGTTGCGACATTTGCACCGATTTTAATTTTCTATGATGGCTATCAACACGGATTTGCCTGGGGAATCTTGGCAATTGCCCTCGGAAGCAGTGCTGGGTGCGCTTATTTCGTTCGCCAAATCATCCAAAACAACCCAGCGCCGTTTTTTGTGGGATTAACCACCCTTGCACTATCCTATTGGCTAATTGCCATGCTGAGTTGGGGTATCGAACCCGTGGCTGGTGCCTATTGGCCTGCGTTTTTTGCAGGAACTGCAGCTGTGGGGCTAATAATTGTTATCACCATTGTTTGGATACCCCGTCACGAAAACGGCGAAAATGCCGCGTCACTTACCCCCCTCGAAATACTCGGCGTCGTACTGTTAGCGATTGCCGCATTAGCGGTACGGGTATATGCGATCGAACAAATCCCTGTAGCCCGCAATATCGAAGCAAGCTACAGCCTAGAAGCGCTTCGTGCATTGGCCGGAGGCTTCAATAATCCTGCCGCGCTTGGTCTTGGTGATACAGCGCTGTTGTACAGTATCCTCCAAGGTGCCTGTATGCAGATTTTCGGGACCAATCTTGCAGGTGGCCGCATCATTACGGCACTTATGGGCAGTGGCACGATTGTCATGCTCTATTTTGCCACCCGACTCTTTTTTGATCGCCGTACCGCCTGGCTCACTGCATTAGCCTTACTCGCCATGGGAGTCCATCTCGAATTCAGTCGCACCGGTATCGGATATCTCTTGGACAGTTTACTGCTCTGTAGTGTCCTCGCCATGCTGGCCTATGGCTGGGAAACCGGCAAACGTCGGTTTTATGCATGTGCCGGTGTCGCACTTGGACTATGTCAATATTCATACCATACTGGCAAAATCATCCCCGTAATATTTGCGCTTTGGCTGGTACTGGTAGCAATCCAAGATTGGGACTTGATTCAAAGTCGGTTATCACAACTCACATTAATGTGGTGTATTGGCTTACTGATTGCATTACCGATGTGGTGGAATATTGCCCTCCATTGGGAGCAACTATCGAGTGCCATTATGCAGGTAAGTGTGTTTGCTGTAGCCAATGGCGAATCAGCACGCTGGATTGATTTGATTGCGGACAATGCCAAGCAACCTTTATGGATGCAACTCTTAATCCAATTCCGTGATGCAGCCGCGGCATTTGTGGTGGTGCCACTGCGTGATGGCTACGACACCGGTAGTCCACTCTTGATGTTGCCAAGTGCGGTATTGTTTATCGTCGGTGTATTGTTGATGCTCCGCGAATACCGCGACCCACGCTATTGGTTGCTCTTTATTGGGTTGTGTAGTGCTGTAACCGTTGTCGCACTAACCATTGACACCCCTGCAGCCCAACGAATCGTCTATATCACCCCCTTTGTGGCAATTGTAATTGGGATTGGGTTGGCGGAATCAGGCAAGTGGTTCCGCTTGGAATGGATTCAGAGTGACTGGAGCATTCCCCCAATCGTGGTACAAATCCTGAGCATCGTGGTGGCGATTGCGATTGCAGGATATGATGGCTATTCCTATCTGCAACACAACAGTATGCGGAATGATTCACTAGCCGACCAAAGTGCCGCCCAAGTCAGTACGCATATTCATGATTACCCAGCTGGAGCCAAAGTATACTTGTTTACACAACCAATGCTTCGCTATGATCAAAGTGCATTAATCACACTACAAGCACCTCAAGTCAGCGGTAGCGATGTCTATCCGCCATTACAGACACCACCAACATGGGTCCTTGATGCGCCAATGAATAGTTTTATTTTTAGTCCAGATCGGGTTGCAGAATTAGCATTCATCAGACAACAATATCCAGGTGGCAAAGAAACGCGGGCATATCGTGATAACGGTGAAATATTACTGATATTCTATGATGTTCCCGGTGTTTCCACACTTTCGGCACCATAAGCGTATGCTACAATGCCTACAAGGATTCACACAGAAATCGTGAAGTTCTTGTAAATATACGCATGTCAAAGAGGATATTGTATGGCGACGCAATCACAACCAATGCTGTCAATTGTAGCACCGGTCTACGACGAAGAAATTCTCCTGCCGGAGTTTTATCGGCGCATGGTTGCCGCCATAGAACCCCTTAATATCCCATTCGAGCTAATATTGGTCAATGATGGCTCACACGATAGTTCTGGGCAAATCATGGACCAATTACATGCCCAAGACCCCCGAGTCAAAGTAATCCATTTCTCACGCAACTTTGGTCATCAAATCGCCATCACTGCGGGTACCGACCATGCGACCGGCAAATCGGTGGCGGTGATTGATTCTGATCTGCAAGACCCCCCCGAAGTCATCCCTGAGATGTACAAACAATGGCTCGCAGGGTATCAAGTGATTTATGGTGTCCGTTCCGAACGTGAGGGTGAAACTGCATTCAAACGCTTCACAGCAAGTCTTTTTTATCGCTTGATTCGGCGAATTACCAACATAAATTTACCACTCGACACCGGTGATTTCCGCTTGATGGATGAACGTGTCATCGCTGCCATGAAGTCGATGCGTGAACATCATCGCTTTATGCGTGGATTGTCGGTATGGGTGGGCTTCAAGCAGACTGGCGTACCGTATCGCCGCGATGCCCGCAAGGCAGGTGTCACCAAATATCCCTTGCGCAAAATGGTACGATTTGCCCTCGACGCAATTACGAGTTTTTCGTACTTGCCGTTGCAACTCGCTACCTACAGTGGATTCGTAATTGCCGGATTCAGTGTTGTTGCAATTATAATTGCGATTGTTTTGCGGTTGACTGGCAGTGCGATTGCCGGACAAGCAACAACCTTGGTCAGTGTATTGTTCCTTGGTGGTATTCAACTGATATTTCTCGGAATAATGGGTGAATATCTGGGCCGGATTTATGACGAAGTGAAACGGCGACCACTGTATATCGTTGCCGAACGACACGGATTAGAGGCACCCCACTTTGAGTGAAATCCCCAAAGAGGCGACATACGGCTCGATTGAAACGACCCGTGGCACCAAACTACACACCACCAAACCACCCCGCGAAAAAGCCTTCCTCGTCGGCGCCGAACTTACCGGCGGGCGAAGCGCGTGGTCAGCCGAAGATTCGTTGGCCGAATTAGCCTTGCTGGTTGACACCGCCGATATCGATGTCGTCGGCCAGATTCACCAACGCCTCAAACATACATTTGCGCAATATTACATCGGACCAGGCAAAGTCGCAGAAATCGCTGCACTCAAAGAATCACTCGAATTCGATTTGGTGGTGTTTGACGAAGAACTCACCCCTGGACAAACCCGTAACCTCGAAGAAACCCTCGATGTGCGCGTCGTCGATCGCACCACCATCATCCTCGATATTTTTGCCCGGCATGCCCGCACCCGCGAAGGGCGCATTCAAGTCGAATTAGCCCAATACAAATACCTCCTGCCCCGTTTGCGCCGGCAATGGACCCACCTCGAGCGCCAAGCTGGTGGTGGTGGTGGCTCTGCCGGTGGCGTGGTCGGTTTGCGTGGTCCCGGTGAAACCCAGCTCGAAGTCGACCGCCGGTTGGTCAACAAACGAATTACCGTACTCGAGCAACACATCAAAGAAATCCACACCCAACGCGAAGTCTACCGCGAGCGCCGGCGTGATACCGGCATCCAAGTCGTGGCCATCGTCGGCTACACCAATGCCGGTAAATCGACACTGCTCAACGCCATGGCCAATGCCACCGTGCGAGCCGAAGACCGCTTGTTTGCCACCCTCGACCCGACCACCCGTCAAGTCACGACCCCCGGTGGTACACATTATTTACTGACTGATACCGTCGGCTTCATCCAAAAACTCCCTACGGAACTCGTCGTGGCGTTCCGCGCCACCCTCGAAGAAATCGCCGACGCTGATTTGATTCTGCATGTACTCGACATCACCCACACCAATGCCGAACAGCAAACCCAAACCGTCAACGAAACACTCAAGCAACTCGAGGTAGGCAACACACCAGTGTTGACGGTGCTCAACAAAATCGATAAATTAACCGGCGTCGACCAAAGTGAAGTCGCTGGCATGGCCGAAGCGCTCGGATTACCTGATGACTTTGTGGCGGTTTCGGCCCAAAACGGCTGGGGAATCGAAGTACTGGCTGGTCGTATCGAACAAATGCTCAAACAAGAAATGGTCGAACTCCGTGCCTACATCCCCTACCGACGCACAGATTTGATGCATCTCTGGCGGCAACGGGGGGTGATTAGTAGCGAAGAATACGATGGCGATGGTGCGATTGTCGAAGGCCGCATCCCGCAGGCACTCATCCACATCATACGGAGTGCAACCAAATCGTGAACGAACACGGCGAACTTCCTATTGCGGTGAAACGCAGCAATTATCTCAAAGGTGTGCTCAACGGCACCATTTTCACACTCGGTGAAGCCGCCAGCAATCCGGGGTTGGTCTTGACATTGCTCATCCGCCAGCTTGGTGGCTCACTGACACTGATTAGTTTATTGCCGGTCATCCAAAGTACCGGGTATCTGCTCCCTCAAATCATTGTGGGAGGATATGTCCAAGCGCTCCCCTACAAATTACCCACGTACCGTTTATTTGCGGTATTACGCCTGGTTGCCCAATTTGCACTGATTGTGGCCTGCTACACCGCCGGTATGATTGACCCAAGCATTGGAATCATGGCAATTCTGATAAGCTATGCCTTGTTTTGTATTGGTGGCGGTGTCACAACCCTGAGCTTCCAAGATGTCGTCGCCAAAATCGTCCAACCCAATCAGCGTGGACGGTTTTTTGGGTTGCGCCAACTATCGGGAGGACTGTTGGCATTTGCGGTGGGTGGCACGTTTGTGCGCTGGATGTTGAGCGACAATTCACCGATTGCCTTCCCGATGAATTTCGCAGCAATTAGCCTGTTTAGTTTTATCTGTTACGCCACCGCGATGGGGATTTTTGCGACCGTCAAAGAGCCCATAGCCAACCAAACTGTACCGGCCTTACGGCTGCGTGATGCGCTCAAAGCCGCTCCAGCCATGCTCCGTGGCCATACCAATTATCGGCGCTTTATTTGGGCGCGGTTGTGTTTGTTGGTGGGGCGCTTAGCAGAGCCGTTTTATATTATTTATGTCACCGAACAACTCGGCTTCCCCAAAAGCACCGCTGGCTTGTTTATTGCGATAGCAGCAGTCACTGCTGCCGTATCTAATTTGGTCTGGGGGCGGCTTGGCGATAAACATGGCATGCACTGGCTGTTACGCTTGACCGGTGGGCTATCTGTAGCACCACCACTAATGATGCTCGTTGCACCATTGCTCATGCCATTTGGGAGCACCGTAGTACTCGGCTGGTTGTTGTTGCTCTATTTAATGTCTGGGGTATCGAGTGATGGCATCGGTATCGCCGGCATGACCTATTTGCTTGAAGTCGTCCCTGGCCCACAACGGCCTATTTATATGGGACTGGCAAATACTATTTTGGGGGTGGGTGCGTTAGTGCCCATTATTGGCGGGATACTCGTCAATCAAGTGGGGTATGCGGGGACCTATATCGTCGCCGCCTTGTTTTGTATTGCGGGTGTCGTGATTGCAACTCAGCTTCGCGCAACACCACGCCTAACGGAGGTGTAGCAATGTGGGGAATAATCATCCTCATCCTTTTGTGTGGTGCACCATTTGTATTGATACGCTGGCGTGAAACAAGCACAATCCAACAATTGCTCGGTACCCAAGGACGCCACATTATTATCAACGGCAACCACGTCGCCGTATATGACCAAGGCAGCGGTCCGGCAATAGTCATGCTCCACGGCTTTGGTGGCTGGCAGGCGACATGGGGACGGGTACAACCGGCGTTGCAGGCAACTGGGTACCGTACGATCGGCATCGATGCAATTGGCGCTGGGGCATCAAGCCGCTCACCACACAAACACGACTACACCACTGAAGCACAAGCCCGCAACGTGATTGCAGTCCTTGATGCGTTAGGGATTGATAATGCCACCATACTTGGCCATTCGTACGGTGGCCGCATTGCATTGCAAACTGCGATTCTCGCACCCGAACGAGTAAACCGCATCATTGCACTCGCTCCAGAATCACTCGCCAAAGCGCGTCCCCCTATCGCAAAAATCGTCACCATTCCGGTATTTGGGTATGCCTTGGCGTTTTGGTCAACTGCACCCTCATTGACCGGTGCCGGGCTCAAGGCAGTGTCGAAACGGCCGGATTGGGTTGTTACCCAGCAACACGAATATGCCCGTTCAGTGCGGGTGCAAGGGCACCTGGCAGGGCAAATTTGTCAGTCATCGGCCCCTAAAGATGGCATCAAACCAGTGCCCGAATTTTACAAAACAATTACTTGTCCGGTCTTTTTGATTTGGGGAGACAGAGATCCAGTCTTTGCGATTAGTACCGGCACAACACTCGTACAAAATATGCCCGATGCACACCTCGCGGTCATCCCCAATACCGGCCATGTCCCCCACGAAGAGTCATTTGCTGAAACAATGGCGTTTATCAATCAGGCGTTGACCCAATAGCCACGGCACTGGCGATGGCATACTCACCATCGTGACTGATACTTATGTCAAATGAGCACAACCCTTGCGCCGCCGCACTTGTGGCGGCGTATCGGTGCAGACAAATCAGCGGTTTACCAGCTGCGTCGCGTTGGATTTCGATGTCGTGCCACGGGATGGCGGCGGTCCCACTCGCCAAACCACGAATACCAACCCCCAACATTTTGGCGATGGCTTCTTTGGCAGCCCAACGGGCTGCAATCGCCGAGACACGGCCCGCACAAATATCGATTTCACCAGCCGTCAATACCCGCGCCACAAAACGTTGTCCATAGCGCTCCACCACCGTAGCGATGCGCGTAATTTTGACCATATCGACGCCAGTACGGACAATGAGCGCCATTACTGTCGCCCGATCAACGCAACGTCGGTTATTTCTGACAAATAGTCATGGCCACGCGCCTCGATACGGATTGATTGGAGATAGCGCGCATATCGCAAAAATTCATCTTCGCGCAAATCGACATCGAGGCGGTACCATTGGAATGGGGGCAAGGCGCGATATCGGATATCACCAGAGTCTTGGACCAATGATTCACTTGATTTAAACGCATACAGACAAAACGTCCGCTCTTGTTGTTTGTCGGTGGGGCTGATAGTTTTGAAGGTCAACTGAAACATGACAGGGCACTCAGAGCCCGCAATCCCTGCAAGTGGTACGGTCTGGGTGAGTACGCGCACCCAGGCAGTCAGACGCAACGACGTATATTCAGATACATCGGCATCGAGGGTTTGGTCGATACCCACCGCAAATGGTCGAATCTGATTGCCATCACGCCGGAAGCGCAATATACGCACTTGGTCGTCAGCAGAACAGAAATCTGGACGTTCGGGACGGCAACCAAGTGACACTTCAAGGCGTCCGTTTTTTTCGGCACTACTGAGATTTGGGGCATCAGCACGCTGAAACTCGCGCCAATTATAGCGGTCATCATCGCGCAATTCACGCACCACTGTTTGCCATTGTGGGTCGCGAATAAGTTGCCATGTCGCAATGCGCGCTTTGTGAATCTGATTGTCATCGCTTACTTCGACGATTTCGCCCGCAGACACCCCTTCGGTCACCGCCCCACGTTGCACCGTTGCAGTACCACTACGCACGGCCACTTCAAATTGAATCGGGTTATTGAGAGCCGCATCATCGGGAATCACGTTGATACTATAGCTCCCCCCTGGCGACATCCACACAGTCACTTGATTGGCTAACGTGACGCTATATTCGACACTATCGAACGGCTGGTATTGGGCAATGTCATAGCGGGCATAGCCGGCGTTTTGGACGAGGTTCACCACTTGGCGACGATGTGACCAGCGTGACACTTGATTGGTACGATAGACGATATCGCTCCCCGTGCCTTGGGCCCACAACTGAATATGGGTCGTGTCGGGTAATACCAATGAGGCAACAGGTCCATACCCCGCCGCCGGCAATGTTTTGATTCGATCGCCAATGGTCAATGGCGCACAAATATCACTTTGGTTTTGACAAGGATCAACCGCAGCCGGCAGGCGTTCGATGGTACGGCTGGTCAGGCTGCGTGGCTCTTGGAGCAAAATGCCCGAAACCACATGCCCGCGCAATATCGCGCCATCTTGGCTCCACATTGCCCCCACATACCCATGCCACGCCAATTGCACTAACCACACAAGCAACACTAATGACGCCACAAAAAAAGTCGTCAAAATCAGCCATGCACTTTGTTCTGGCGTAATGCGGGCTACAGGTGGTGGGTTGATTGGTATTTGTGATAATGGTTGTGTCATGACGTAGCGTTTATTCCATCACAGCGATACGTTGGTGGTATCAGCTACTAATAAATTGGTAGGTAGCGATCGATTTCCCAATTACTGACGTGTTGGCGGTATTCTTCCCATTCACGTTGGCGAGACTCCACAAATCGTTGGTAAATCAGTGGGCCAAGCGTATCAGCAATCACCTCGTCACGTTGCAACTCCGTTACTGCTTCGCCCAATGTCATCGGCAATAATGGGTGAATTCGGGAACGGGCATTCATGGTGACCAAATCTTCTTCGGCAGCGGGAGGCAACGGCAATTCACGGCGAATCCCATCGAGTCCTGCTTGGAGCATAACCGCATAGGCTAGGTAGGGATTACAGGCCGGGTCGGGGCTACGCAATTCAATCCGTGTGGTTTGCGGGCGATCCGGTAAAATCCGCGGCACCCGTACCAATGCGCCCCGATTCGTACGCCCCCAACTCACGTAAGCGGGAGCTTCATAGCCAGGCACCAACCGTTTATACGAATTCACGAGTGGCGCAAGTACCGCCAGCATCCCAGGGGCATGGGCGAGTAAACCCGCCATGAAGTGTTTGGCAACTGGTGATAACCCATAACTGTCATTTTGATCAATAAATACATTTACGCCGGTAACCGCATCAGCAAGACTTTGATGGACATGCATCCCGCTGCCATTGATACCCATCATTGGTTTGGGCATAAACGAGGCAAATAATCCCTGCTGTAATGCCATCGAGCGTAATACTTGGCGCAACGTCATCACGGCATCTGCGGCAGCCATGCCTGATTCGATTTGCAAATCGATTTCGTGTTGACCGACGGCACCTTCGTGGTGGGTGGCATTGACATTGATATTAAACGCCCCGAGTGCTTTGACCACATGGCGCCGAAAGCGCGTAAACGAATCATTGGTGGCATCGAAATAGCCCACGGAGTCATTGGGAATCAACACCGGACGGGTGTCACTATCGGTTTTAAATAAAAAAAACTCTACTTCGGCACTGAGCCGATAAATAAACCCCATCGCTTGCGCATCAGCCACTGCCCGCCGAAACACCCGCCGTGGATCGCCTGCATATGGGCGCCCGTCAGGGGAATAGACATCACAAATAAACCGGGCAGTTACGACTCCAGTTGCATCATCCCACGGCATAACGGCAAATGTGGCGATATCAGGCACGAGATACATGTCGGTTTCGGCGACTCGCGCGGGACCTTCGAGGGCCGAGCCATCAAACCACACTCCGTGATCGAGACAATCAGCCAACATCGCCACTGGGATCGTAACGTTTTTGAGCATGCCTGCAATATCCGTAAACTGCAAGCTTATAAATTCGACTTGCTGTTGTTGGGCGCGTTGCATGATGTCGTTCACCGTTGCGGTCACCGTACACCTCATTCTTTACTGATTAGCAATAGTATACAACCATACTTGATATTCTCCACCACGCGCATCATAACTATTTTCGTGTATTACGAGCTGGCCCAAGCCATCACTCGTCACCTCAGCAGTCAAGGCGTTCACGTGATTTGGATAGACATGGAGTACATGCGGCAGGTCTATCGGCAGCGACGGGATTGTCAATCGCAAGTGACCAGTCACAAGCCGAGCTTGGATTGCGATGCGATAACGGGTATTGGGCGTCATCCCTGACAATACCCGTTGGGTATCACCGTTAGACCCGACAAACGACACCGCCCAAGCCCAGGTATCGGCTGCTGGGCGGATTGCAGCGAACTGGGCACCTGACTGAATGGCACATGCACTACAGCACCACAGTAGCACCATACTGCATATCCATTGCTTAACCGTATGATTCAGGACGCGCATCTACGTTGTAGGTTTCGTCAATAGTAACCTGAATAATCTTGATTGGTTTGACACTTACGATTTTGAGGTTGGTCTCGCAATCGGCACACACCAACATGGTCTCCACGGGCACATACGCTTGGATGGCGAGTTTTTGTTTACAGACGGGGCAAGCAACAATCATTACTGACATAGGGACTCCTCTATGCATCTCGTGCAAATAACGCATCAACAAAGGTCGTGGCATCAAATAACGCCAAATCAGTCATCCGTTCACCCGTACCGACGTAGCGTACGGGGCGTTGGATTTCACGGGCGATGGCAAATGCGATCCCACCCTTGGCCGTACCATCCAACTTGGTTATCACGACACCCGTCACATCCGATGCAGCGGCAAAGGCTTTGGCTTGGAGCACGCCGTTTTGTCCGGTGGTACCATCGATTACCAACAACACTTCGTGTGGGGCATCGGGAATTTTGCGGCGAATAATATTGCGGAGCTTGGTCAATTCCTGCATCAAGTTAACTTTGGCATGCAAGCGCCCAGCAGTATCGATAATCAACACATCACAATCACTTGTAGTGGCGGCTTCTACTGCATCATACACCACTGCACCGGGGTCAGCACCTTGGCCACGGGTAATTACTGGCACCCCTACCCGTTCGGCCCAGGTTTCGAGTTGCTCCGTGGCAGCAGCCCGAAAGGTATCGCCGGCTGCAAGCAGGACTTTTTTGCCATGGAGCAAATAACGATGGGCTAATTTGGCAATCAAGGTAGTTTTGCCGGCACCATTGACACCCACTACCAAAATCACATAGGGACGGGCGGTATCGTCATCAGGGCGCACTTGATCTTGGAGTACTTGCACCATTTCGGCATGCAAAATAGCCTGCACTTCTTGGGGTTCAACCACACCCGTGCGCTTGACGCGTTCTTTGGTGCGCTTGACCAAATACGTCGCCGTGGGCACCCCTACGTCGGCTTGGACGAGTAACGCTTCAAGGTCATCCCACAATTCATTACTGATTTGCGACACGCCAAACAAGCTGGCGATTTGTGAAAAAAACCCACGCCGCGTGCGTTCGGTCGCGGTTGCGATTTGAGTCGCTTCTACTGCCGCCTCGGCTTCATCGCGCGGGGCATCACCACCACGACCAAATAGTCGTCGAAATAACGACATAGCGCTCCTCTTTAGGCGGGCAATGCACGCACGGCTTGCCGTACGACCTGCACCACTTGCGCCACTTCGGCATTGGTTAATTCAGGAAAGTTGGGCAACGAAAGGGCTTGATTTGCCAAACAATTCGTCACCGGTAATGCCCACACCGGCGTATATTGCGTATAAATCGGCTGTTTGTGCGTAGGCAATGGGTAATGAATATCACAGCCAATCCCACGTTCTTTGAGCTGTGCGAGTAGGGCATCGCGGTGGGGCGTTTGAATCACATACAAATGATGCACCACCCGATTGGTATCAGGAATAAGGGGTAATTGAATCGGTAAATCAGCAAATTGATGATTGTACTCACGCGCAATCTGATTGCGACGATCGGTCGCTGCATCGAGATGGGTCAGCCTCACATCAAGAATCACCGCTTGGAGCTCATCAAGGCGTGAATTCAAACCATTAGGCTCGGTCGAAAAATACTTGCGTTCCCAACCATATTGGCGCAAGCGTTGCATCTTGACAGCGATATCTTCGCGGTTAGTGGTAATCGCACCACCATCACCGATAGCGCCGAGGTTTTTGGATGGGTAAAAACTAAATGCCGCCACATCACCCCAACTGCCAGCTACTCGCCCGTCGATACTCGCACCATGTGCTTGGGCACAATCTTCGACGACGGGGATGTTGTGGGCCTGTGCCACCATCAGAATCGCCGGCATATCAGCCATCAATCCATACAAATGCACCGGCATAATTGCCTTGGTGCGTGGGGTAATCGCTGCCGCAATCAGCGCCGGGTCCATGTTGTAGGTGGTGGGATCTACGTCGACAAAAACTGGAATCGCCCCTAGTGCCACAATTGCGGCAGTGCCAGGGACACCGGTGTTGGCCACGGTGATGACTTCATCACCGACCCCAACGCCCAAGGCGACCAATGCAATTTGAATCGCGTCTGTGCCATTGGCAACACCTATACAATACTGTGCCTGACAATACCGCGCAAAATTTGCCTCGAAGCGACGGACTTCAGGACCGAGAATATATGCACCACTATCTAATACCCGCGCAATTGCGTCATTCAATTCTGCCCGAATCGGCGCTATTTGTCGCTTAAAATCACCAAAAGGCACTTGCATGTTCCATACCTCCACTCAAGTGGATAATTACGACCAATTATAGCAGATTCTTATGCTACTACTATTTCCAAAACTGTTTATTCACCCTATCGGTGGTACCCAAAAACGTCGCAACTGAGGAATACCACCGCTGGCGGCATATATTCACCACCTGCGCCGTATTTTTTTACAAAAAATTACGCCAATGATGCGCTATATACAAGGCGATAGCCAATCCCGCGGACGTTTTCGATGATAAAGTGCGTGATATTGGCGGCCTGCAACTTGCGCCGGACATGCGACATATGCACCCATAAATACTGATTTTCTTGGTCATAGCGCTCACCCCATACCCCTTGCAGAATCTGTTCGTGTGACAAAATTTGTCCGACATGACGCATCAGATAGCGCAACATCCGATATTCAATTGGGGTGACATCGATTTTTTGGCCATTAATCGTGAGTTGTTTATCGGCAAACGAAATCTGTAAATCACCGATAGCGACTGTGGCTTCTTTGGCATCAAATCCCTGATTACGCCGACAGAGCGATTGGACCCGCAACACAAATTCTTCGTAATTGAATGGCTTGACCATGTAATCATCAACACCGGCACGCAGCCCAGTCAACACGTCTTGCTCGCTTCCCCGTGCCGTGACCACCAAAATCGGCACATCTAACCACATGCGTACTTCACGCACAAAATCCAACCCTGACCCATCAGGCAACATGACATCAACAATCAACAAATCAAATTGCCCACGGGTGATTTTTTCGTGCGCATGAAACACCGTACTCACCGCCACAACATCAAACTGCTGTGACTGCAACATTTGGAACATGATGTGTTGCATGGCATTGTCGTCTTCGACGAGCAATACCCGGTGTATCGCCGTCGTATCAAACAACACCGGGCGCTGAGCGGCTTCGGCAAACGGTAGCGTAAACTCGACCTCAGTTCCGTCTTGATTGGGGCTAGCGTGCATACGAATAGTACCACCGTGTGCTTCTACAAAATATTTACAAATCGCTAAGCCTAAACCCACTCCACCTTGGGTAGTACGGTGTTGACCTTGATAAAAACGATCGAATACGCGTTGATAGTCGCTATCACTTAACGAAATGCCATAATCGCGCACCACACACGTTACCAGCGCAGGCGTGGAGGGGCGTACGTTCAACGAAATTTCTATTTCACCATGGGGGGCATATTTTTCGGCATTATCAAGAATATTGTGGAGCACCTGTTCGATGCGCGCACTATCAACCCACACATTGGGGATAGCGCCCTTGGTGGTGATGCGCACACGGCGCTTGACGTGCTGACTATTCCCCACGATCCGACGCACTAATGTCAATGGATCAACGACTTCACGCTGCAAACGCACACCCTCACGATCAATCCGGGCGAGATTCAAGATGTCTTCGATCAGGGTTTGTAAGCGTTGTCCTTGGGATTGGATCAACAACAACATATCTTGCTGTACATCACGTGTGGGGATACCACCCGTAGCCACAAGCATCGTGGTTGCACCAACAATAGCGGCGAGGGGCGTGCGCAACTCATGACTCACCATACTAACAAAATCAGCTTTGAGTCGATCTAATTCGTAGGCTACACGCAAATCTTCAAGCACCAACACATACCCGCTTGGTGTATCATCATCATAAATCCCTACTACTTGGTGACGGATTGGCACACGCACACCTGCTAATTCATGCATGATATCGTGAGTACCCACAGTCGCCTGTGTCAATGCCACGACTAACGGCAATTCAACCGTAGGCAGGATGTAGCCACCCATCCCATAAAACGTCGTCGTCGCAAATATTTGCTGAGAATCAGTCATAGTCGCTAATTGCGGAATAAACTGTTTGGCCTGTTGATTGGTTAATAATACATTTCCTTGCACATCAACTAACACAAACCCCAGTGGCACCACATCAAACAATACCTGCAACCGTTGTTGTTCGTGTTGTAATTGATGAAAAAGACGAAAATTATCGACTAACATCGTTATCTGCTGCAACATCAAACTGTCTATATCACCTGCTACGGATAATAACATCCCTAACACACCAACATTATGTCCATTTGTAACGAGTGGATATAACACCAACTCATGCGTGTCGCTCCATGCGATACGTTGTGATGATCCAATTGCCGTTACCATAAATAATTCATTCAGTACGGTATACGAAACACGAGCAGGAAGCTGTAGTAGGCTATCACTGACATCATTTGCACCATAGACAATCGCTGGATAGGTCACCGTATCGGCATCATGCCACAACACCACCATTGGCAGTTGTAACGTTTGTTGGATTGTTTGCACAATCCGTTGCATGTGATAGGGATGGCGGCCAATTTGCATCGCGCGGGTCATAATCAATTGAGCCGTTGCCATGCGTTCGTTTTGGAGGTGCAATTCGTCAAGGCGCATCGATAACGCAATTGTCAATTGTTGTGATTCAGAACGTGCCGATTGCAAGGCATGTAACAATCGTGTCTGTCTAATCACCCCAAGGAGCACAATCACCAATGCAGCCAACGCCAAGCCTGTCAAAATAGTGTTGACTAATGAGGTTGCCGATTGCACTTGTAATGTTTCGGCTTGGACTGCGCGTAATTCATTTTTGGCAATCGTACGCAATGGAATCAATGTTCTACGAATATTATCAAATGACTGCTGTTTAGTACTCAAACTAAAATCTTGCTCAGCACCCGCAATATCACCGGCATCGACCAACGCAACTTGATGATCGAGATGCAAGATACGCCAATCATCAATATAACGACCAAGTGTACTTATTTCGTTTGGATGCACCAAATCATTTATCAAAAACGCATCTTGCATCAAGCGTTCGATACTACTATTTTGGCGCGTGCTTGCATCAATGTATTGCTGACTAAAAAAACTGTTTTGCGAGATGATATACCCACGGGCGGCCAAACGCATGTCTTGGAGTGCCACTTCGAGTTCGTTGCTATCATCAATAAATTTACTAATATTGAGCGTACGTTCACGCAAATTTGCAATCGTCGTGTTTTGCCAGCTCGGGATAATCAACAACGCAATAAGTACCCCAATCACCCCCATCACGCTAACCCAAGCGCGGTCAATTTGTGGTTTCATTACCCAGCGCGCCAATCGATTCATGGAGTCATAACCCTCATAATGTACAACACATCCTCACCACACTGCGTAATGGCAGCAATAGACTGAAGCGGTGTACTCGTTGTTTGTAATGCGTCGAGCTCAGTACGGCGTTGCGGGATAGTCACCGCATATATGGGCAATTTGGCATCCATGGACATCACATCAATTGCATCTTCACTATTATGAAATTCCAATTGCGGATTCAAAAACGTCAATGACCGCCATGGACCAAAATAAAACCCATTTGGATCGCCATATATATAAACTATACCACCTTGCAACTTCATTCGATACAGATAATCAGCCAATGCCCCCGCTTGCTTGGTTTGCATATCGCCGCCATGACTACATACCGTCGCTAATTGTGTCTGGTAAATTGCATGATTTTGCCATGAAATCCCCGCCAATACCAAGCCCAAAAGCACATTTGCCCCAGTCAATCCAATGCGCGGAAGCAGACGTTCGATGAGCCCAGCCCCCCATTCCAATGCCACTGCCACACACACATATACCACGGGTAATACGACCAACAACCGATAATGATATGTACTAAGCGGAATCGTAAACACCGCCAAGGCCGTAACCCCACCCCAAAACCATCCTAGTACCAACAACATGCGCCGCGTATGCAAGCGATTGTGTACCAGCACCAAACCAATTACAAACAACACTGCCGACACAATATCAAGGGTTGGTACATTTGCATGATAAAAATCGACGAACGGGATACTAATAAATGTCGCGAGGGCATATTGATACATTTCCAAAATTTGTTGGAAACTGCTAATCCCTTTGCTTGCGGCCTCACGCGCCACCCAGCCAGTAATCACTGAACCATCCGTACTTAAGCGTGCCATAAAATCAGCTGGATTATAGACACCCCAGAGCATCATCGGTGCTAAGCCGAGCACCATTAATCCCAGCATCACTGCGAGTTGCCGCCAGGCAGCAATCACTGGCTCGCGATCAACAATCAACCATGCTACGATAATCAACAGCACCAATACCGCCCAGGCCCAGCCATCCACATACAAATTAACTTGAAGCGCCAATGCCAGGGCAGCCACAACCGCTGGCCAGCGTTGGCGGGTCTGCACCACCTGCCAGATACCCCACAATATCACGGGCACTAATGCCGTCGCATAGGTATACGACACCGCCACCGTGCGACTAAAATGTACGTGGACATGGGCAAATGTCAATAACACCGCCAAGATGGTGGCTGTCCGTTGCCCAAACAATGCCCGCGTAAACAGGTAATTTGTACCAATCGCCAACACCCCAAACACAGCGGGTATTAGGCGTACAGTCAGTGCGTTCTGCCCAAAAAGCTGAAATAGCCCCGACATCACATACAAGTAATTAGTCCCAACCCCATCCATGTTTGCAAATACCAGCCCGAGGGTACCAATTTGGGTCATAAGTTGACTCGCCCACGTACCAATTAACCCTTCGTCACCATTGATAATTGTTGGGACAACGCCTAAATCAACCCAGCGTAACAGTGCGGCCACCACAATTATCCCTGTGACAATTGCCCATTCACGCCAATGTTGACGTGCCAGCATAACCACGGGCCACGCAGGAATGGTCGCAACAAGCAAATAGCTCCAGCCACACACCCACACGACTAATTGCGATGTTGCATAGCGAAACAACGATTGGTCGTTCGCATAAAACGCCTCGGTAATGCCTTCATTAAAATATGCCAATTGTACCCATTGCCGGATGAATACAATTGCAAGCACCGATATTCCAGCCACAAGTAATGGCAATTGCACATCAGCTGACGTTGGTCGGTATCGGGCGTAAATCAATGCCCACAGGCTTACCACTACGACAAATAACCATACGGCACTGTCATATATATAGGCAGAGTCAATTGCCTGACCAGAAAATCCCCATAGCAGCCCACATACACTCATACCAATTCCCAAAACTACGTCGTTTTTTGTTATCGCACGCATGTATATTTCCCCCAAAAAAGGTTATATACACACTATGCAGTTCATTCCTTGCCATCTCCCTAAAGGTTTACAACCATTCCTAAAGGTTACCTAAATGTTTTACTTTCCCATGCCCCATGCCCCATGGACGAATAGCGGCGAATAAATTCGCCGACATGATTCGCCCTACGTCCTGCCCATGGGGTCATGAACGGCGAATAAATTCGCCGACATGATTCGCCCCTACGTCCTGCCCATGGGGTCATGTTATGATATGCACGTCACCTGATTTATGTTGTAACCACAAGGGAATACGATGAAGCCTGTAGAATTTGTATTGGTAGGAGCCGGCTCGCGCGGTGCCCACGCCTATGCCCCATATGCAGTCAACAATCCCAACGACGCCCGGATTGTGGCAGTGGCTGAACCCGACCCCGTGCGCCGCGCGGCCATCGCCGATGCCCACGACATCGCCG
Organism: uncultured Roseiflexaceae bacterium; assembly: GCA_903889425.1. GTDB lineage: Bacteria > Chloroflexota > Chloroflexia > Chloroflexales > Roseiflexaceae > UBA965. Next base: position 20,911 of record CAISXI010000192.1, read on the forward strand.
ACGAATACTGCTTCACCTCTTATGAAGCCCTGTTTGCCAAAGGCCAACTAGCCGAAGCCGCCATCATTACCACCCAAGACGCCATGCATGTCGAACCAACCCTACTCGCCCTCGCCCAAGGCTATCATGTGCTCCTCGAAAAACCGATGGCGCCCGACCCGCTCGAATGCACGCGCTTAACCCTCGCCGCCGAAAAAGCCGGCCGGCATTTGGTAATCGGGCACGTCTTGCGCTACACGGACTTTTTTTCGACCCTCCATGACCTACTCCAAGCCGGCAAAATCGGCGATATTGTCACGGTAGCCCACCGCGAAAACGTCGCCCATTGGCATATGGCGCATAGCTTTGTGCGGGGTAGTTGGCGCAATAAAGCCGAATCAACCCCCATGATCCTCGCCAAATGCTGCCACGACCTCGATATCATGGTGTGGAACTTGGGACGCGAATGCACGCGAATTTCTTCGGTGGGCAATCTCAATTTTTATCAAAAAAAGAATGCCCCTGCTGGGTCAACCAGCCGTTGTCTCGATGGGTGTGCAGTGGTAGACACTTGCCCGTGGTCGGCTAAACGCATCTACCTCGACCTCGAGCCATGGCCAGAAGCTGCCGCCGTTGCTCAACAGACCGGCGAAGCCCCCAATGTATGGCCATTCAATGTACTCAGCAATGACCGCAGTTATGCCGGGCGTGTCGCAGCCCTGCAAGACAGCCCCTATGGGCGCTGTGTGTTTCACTGCGACAACGACGTGGTCGACCATCAAATCGTCACCATGGAGTTTGCTGGCGGGATTAGTGCGTCGCTCACCATGCATGGCCTCAGCAACGACGAAGACCGTAGTATGCGCTATGACGGCACCACTGGCACCCTCCATGGCTACTTCAATGCCCAGGGCGGTCGCATCGAAATCCGCCCTCATCGTGGCACCCCCGAAGTCTATGAAGTCGATGGCCGCAGTGGTCACGGCGGTGGCGATACCGGCATCATGCAGAGCTTCATCGCCGCAGTCCGTGGCACCGCCGCCCCCAAAAGTAGCGCCCGCGAATCACTCGAATCACATTTGCTGGCCTTTGCCGCCGAAGAAGCCCGCCTCGCCCACAATGTCATCGAAATGGCTGACTACAAAGCCGCATTACGTGCCCAAGCCGATCAATTAGTATAGGAATCAACCATGTCATACCTGCAAAAACTCCAATCAATGGGCTATACCCTCCAAAGCGTGCCACTCAATACGGGGCGCTTCCAGCTAGCCGTACAATCTGGTAATTTGGTCTATAGCTCAGGCAGCGTGTCCCGCTTTGGCGAAGAAGAAATCAAGGGTCTCGTCGGTGCCGACCTCACGGTCGAGCAAGGCTACCACGCCGCCCAACTCAGTACCCTCAATGCATTGCAAGCCATCCATTCCTTAGTTGGCATCGACAACGTGGTGCGGATTTTCAAGGTGCTTGGCATGGTCAATGTGGCCCCAGGCTTCAACAACACCACCGGCGTCGTGCATGGCTGTAGCGAATTACTGCTTGAGGTGTTTGGCGAACAAGGCCAGCATGCCCGTAGCGCCGTGGGCATGGTCATCCCGTTTAATTACGCCACCGAAGTAGAACTAATCGCCGAAGTACGCTAATATATGCCAAAAACCGGACATGCACTCGCTTGAGTGCATGTCCGGTTTTTGGTGGTTAATCAGCCAACACTACATCATAGCGTGGGTCCATGATGACCGACAGCATTAAACTAAGTGGGGTCAACGACTGCACATCAGCAGCCAGTACCCCTTTGAGAATCGCCGGCGAAAAGCCACTCACGAGCACCGCTCCACTCGTGTGTTGATCCACGGGCGCATTGCCGTAGCTAGCGATATTCCAAAATATCACCGCGGGCATAGCATAGCCCGCTGCTGCATATTGGCGCGCCATCAGCTGCATGGCATTGTCGTCGTGCGCGACACACGCGTCAAACTGCATGTCCGACAATATCAACAGGTAGCGAGGCATCTGTTGCGCGGGTACTTGCTGCTCCTGCGCCACTCGCAAGATCTCACGCATGGCAGCATGCAGATTCGTGTTCATTTCCCAATCACTCTTGACCATCTGGTCTAACTTTTGCACCACATTGCCCTTGAGGTGCAAGAGTTGGGGTTGCGCCGAAAACGTCACAAAGGCGTCTTTGAAGGCACCCTGGTTCTTGTCGGCGAGGTACAACCCGAGCGACACGGCCACGTCGAGGGCAGTCAGGGCAGGAGTACACTGCGACGTCATCGAGTCCGACACATCGACGAGCGGCAAGATACGGGCATCACCTACATAATTGGGCAAGGCATTCCATTGTGCCACCACAAAGTCATGCTCGACGGCATCATACGCGATGTCCGCGCCAATCAACCCCTTCAACACGTCGTAAGGATAGACTGCACCGGCATTTACCTGCGCTTGGCCTTTTTTGGCCAAAGCCACATAATCGGCATACAGTGGGGTATGGCGATTAAACGCACGTTTGTAGCGCGCCGCCGCCAATGAAGGCACCTTGGCAAACTCAATGCTATCCCACATACGGGCACACATCTTGGTTTCGACCACTGCGGTCAACTCCACCAACAATTTGCGATAGCGCTTGGGACTCAACCCCAAGAAATTACGTAACTTGACCGCCATTTCGCCTTGGCGGGGCATCCATTTGGCACACAAGCCATTGCGCGCGACCAAGGCTTGGGCAATCAGCCCAAACGCCAATGATTGGAGCGGTCCTGCGACCACCAGCAGGTCATCCCAGCGCCCGACTTCGGGGATTTTGGCGATGACAGCCCGCGCAGCCTGGGGATCGTGCACCACAAGGTAGCGCACAATATCGCGAAAAATCTGGCGCTCGCCGGCCCCACCCCGCACGTCACGGGCCCACAACGCCACCCGCAACGCCCATTCGCGCTGGGTCGCCAATGCCGCCACAAAACCAGGGATGACGTCTCGCCCCCGTGATGCCCCAATCTGATAAAACAAATCGAGTACCGCATGCCCCGAAGATGCCCGTGCCTGCATCCCATTGACCGTACGTGTCGTACGATTGATGACTGCCTGCGTGAAAGTCGTCATTTTTTCTCCTTTATAAACTGCGTGATTGATTACACGCATCATCACTTATTGGTGCTAACTGTGGTTTTGCCCGAAAGCAACCTACAATCATGCCAAAAACATATTTCGTGCCCGACCAAATCGCTGGTGCCCCGCACACAGAAAAAAGCACCCATATGTTGGTTTTTTGTTATCATGACTGCGCCGGAGGCGCTCCTATTGTGGATGCTGTCAATGACCCCAAAATCCCAACATATGGGCTATGGATTTGTCCTACAGGTTACGGAGTGGTAGTTGCAAATGCACATTATAATTTGCTGCACGTAACCTAACCATGCGAACGACTATTACCAATTACCAAACGCACCACCGTGATGATGATAATGACCAAAAAATGACCAAAACACCGCATTTCCACACAACGCTAGGGGTTACAGGTTAAGATGAAATTTCTTCACTTGGTCACCCGCACCAGTGCGCAAACACCAACACAGACACCCCAAGCGGAAATCCATTCACTTGTCCAAAAAGAGTTCATAACAGACAGGAGCTTTGTCTCGACTACCACAAGGATGCGGTAGTAAACCAGTTTAATTGTTATTAGTTGCGGCACTTAACCTCATTACCAACCCTCAGCGTCATGCGGGCAGTGACTACCCCCTGTAGCATAAGTGTGTGGTCACACTACTTCCCGCTCGCATCTATTCAATTGTAAAGGTACGTGGCTTACGCCATGGGTGCTACCACTTTGCGCACGCAAAGGGCTCGTCCACGAGCAACGCAACAACCAAACCAACCGCTGTCCCACAACCAAAGTGCGCACACGCACTCACTGTCACTGCCAACAAATGCCGACAGGAGCAACAGCGTATCTATCGTGGCGAACCTACGGAAATCAACGCGGACGAACAAAAGAGATTTTTTAATAGCAGATTTACTAAACTACAACCAACAACATGCATAAGTATATAGAGCATACGTAAGTTTGTCAAGAGTCTATATTATGAAATTTTGATGAGTAGTGCCATATCGATATTTTGCCGTATCAATAACTTATATGTTTGTTGTTTATCTCATATATTATTTTATTTTTTGTTATTTTCTACAAAAAAATACCCCCGCGGTGGTGAATATACAACCCGAAATCACTGCACGCGTCCCAGCATACAAATGCAGTGGCGTGGCGTCCTATGGAGCACAAGAAGGAACTATACCGTGCCGCTACGGGTAGGTCTACTAGCGTACACCGACAATGGTATAATTTGGCATAGGAATTGGCATAGTGTGACGAGATGGAACCATGACAGAAATCAAAGGACCGGTGCGCGTGCGTTTTGCACCCAGCCCGACGGGTTATTTGCATATCGGCGGTGTCCGTACCGCCTTGTTTAATTGGTTGTTTGCTCGGCATTACGGTGGGCAGTTTTTGCTCCGTATCGAAGACACCGACGAGAAACGCTTCGTCGAAGGTGCCGCCAACGACTTGATGACCTCGATGCGCTGGGTGGGGATTGATTGGGACGAAGGCCCCGACATCGGCGGCCCCTGTGGCCCCTATGTGCAATCCGAGCGTCACGCCCAAGGCGTCTATCAGCCCTACGCCCAACAATTGCTCGAGGCGGGGTTAGCCTATATGTCGTTTACCACCGAAGAAGAGCTAGCCGAAATGAAGGCCGTGGCCGAAGCCCGGGGCATCAAAGCATTCCGCTTCCGTGGTCCCGAACGTGATTGGCCCCTCGCCAAACAACAAGAGCTCGCCGCTACTGGCAAACCGCACACCATCCGCCTCAAGACCCCCACCGATGGCAGCACCCACTTCCACGACATCGTGCGCGGCGGCGACGACGGGATTCGCATCAACAATGCCGAATTGTACGACATCGTCCTGCTCAAAAAAACCACCATGCCTGTCTATCACATGGCCCATTTGGTCGACGATCATTTGATGGGCATCACCCATGTGTTGCGGAGCGATGAATGGGTGTCGTCGACACCGTATCACGTGCTCCTGTACCAATACTTTGGCTGGGAAGCGCCAGCATTCGCCCATTTGCCGCCGATTTTGCGGGCTGACGGCCACGGCAAATTGTCCAAACGCAAAGACGACGTCTCGGCCAATCGTTTTTGGGAACGCGGTTATCTGGCCGATGCCATGTTTAATTATTTGACCTTGCAGGGCTGGAGTTTCGACGATCATACCGAGATTATGACCCGTGCCGAAGTAGTCGAACGCTTCACCATTGACCGCGTGTTGTCGTCACCTGCCCGTTGGAATCCGGCCAAACTGCTCGACATGAACGGCATCTACATCCGGGCTATGGCGGGTGCCGATGTGGCGACGGCAATTACACCGTTTTTGCAAAAAGCAAATCTCGTCCCCACACCCAACGATGACCAGAGTGCCGCCTATGTGGCACGCCTGACGCCGCTCATCCATGAGCGCCTCAAGGAACTCGGCGAAGCGCCCGAATTACTCGACTTTTTGTTGGCTGATATCGAAACCCCCAGCGCTGAAGCGCTCATCCCCAAAAAAATGGACGCCGCAAGTACGCATACCGCACTGATCGCAGTCCATGCGTCACTCAGTGCCATCAGCGATTGGGACGGTCAAGAAGCCCAGCTCGAAGCAGCCCTACGGGCCTTGTGCGAACAATTCGAACTCAAGCCAGGCCAATTGTTTGGTGCCGTGCGGGTCGCGATTAGTAATCGCACCGTAGCCCCACCGTTGTTCGAGACCCTCACTGCCCTCGGGCGTACCCGGAGCCTCGACCGAATTGCTGTAGCGATTACCGTCGTCGCGTAATTATGTCTACTTGAAAAAACCACCTACGTTGGTGATGATACCAACGTAGGTGGTTTTGTTATGCCTCCACTACCGTTGTAGTGATTTGGGCATGGTGAAGCGCCTGAATCACAGCGGGTGGTGCGTCCCCCTGTGCAGTCAACAACACCGCCAAGCGCTCTGATTGCGCTGGAGTAGCATACCCAAACATGGCAACCCAATCAGGCTGACAATCATGCGTAATCACACAAATAGTCAGCTGGCGTTGACCATGCCAATCAATCTGTGCGATGACGCGGGCAAGTGGTGTGGCACCCTCACACACAAGCATTGCGAGCGCGTCCAATATCAGCATGCGTTGGGCGGCACCACGCGCCGGAGGCAATACAGTTGGTTGGGCACCATATACGACCAACCCCACCGCATGACCAGCCGCCAACCATTGGTGCGCCCGCGTGGCCGCAATTGCAATCCCCCGTTCGTGCAACATTGCCGTTTGATGAGGCAATAGCGTTGCATCATAGATTATCCAAATCTGCGCACCAGGTTCATGGGTCTGCTCTTTGATCATCGGGATACCCCGTTTAGCGGTAGTACGCCAATGAATCCGGTTACGCGCATCGCCAGTGCGGTATTCACGCACAGCCATGATGGTGGTGGCCTGTGGTGAGCGTTGACGACCAGCTTGTTGCCTGCCCCATTCGAGGCTCCGTCCTACATGGAGTGGTGCCATCGGGAAAAACGCTGGATGTACAATTACATGGTGCATTGGTGCAATTTGACGTTCAAACCGAAACAGCCCGAATGGGTCACTCACTATCAGCCGACTCGGTCCTAACCCAAAATAACCACGTTGGGTAGGGATGCTGTACCATTCGCGGCAGACGGGAAGACGGGTGAGTGTCGTCACAAAACCGTTGCTCAGATGCGCAACCGGCGCATCGTCACAAAACTCGATTACGCTCCATGGCACTGTCGACGATATGTTTATCAGCTCGCTAATACGCTCACCCACCGCTACCCGGGGTGTATGGAGTTCGCGGGTGAGGTGTACACGTACCGCACCAAGCCAGGCCCACGCTAGCGACAATCCCAATACGGCAAGTAACAAATAGCCTATCCGCGCAAACAAACTACTGCCGATTCCTTGGGCAGCCACCAAACAGAAAAGGGCTATCAGCACAATCAACCACGGGCGTTGGCGCGACGACGTCAGCCGCAGCATTACCGGCACCACACAATGTACTGACAACAACGTATTGATTTTCTTTGGATGTCTGTCATATTATTTTCCAATACAAAAGCGCGCAAACACCGTATCGAGTAGCGCTTCGCTCACATCAGCACCGGTAATTTCGGCCAAGGCAGCCACGGCCGCTTGGAGATCAACTGCCACCAAATCGGCAGTGTAGTGCGCCTGCAATGCGCGCAATGCGTCTTGGATATGGCTGTGACAGCGTTGTAGGGCATCGACATGGCGACTATTACTCACGCGCAAATCATGGGCGGGGGCATGGTCGAGCAGGTGGTCAGCCATCGTCTGTTGGAGCGTATCGATACCATGCCCCGACATATTCGAAATCTGGACACTCGCAACAAATGGGGCGACACGTAATAGTGGTGCATCACGTAATGTCTCATCACACAGCGTCAAATCAGCTTTGGTGAGCACCAGGATTGCGGGTAAATCACCACGAGCAGCCAATGCCACGTGGTCTTGCGGGGTCAAGGGTTGTGATGCATCAATCAATACCAGCGCAAGGTCTGCATGTGCCGCAGCAGTGCGGCTCCGTGCCACGCCTAATTGCTCAACCACATCGGTACTGTCGTCGGTAATCCCGGCAGTATCGATGAAGCGCACGGGAACCCCTAGGATATCGGCAGATTCTTCGAGTGTGTCACGGGTGGTACCGGCAATCGGCGATACAATCGCACGGTCATGGCGCAACAATCTGTTGAGCAGGCTTGATTTGCCCACATTGGGTCGCCCCATCAGCACCACCCGCGCGCCATCACGCAACACCATGCCAGTGCGGGCACCAGCGAGTAATGTATCGATAGATGTCATCAGCTGAACAAGGGCATGCGTATCAACGGCGGTTTCGGCGACTTCATCGGGGAAGTCGATGCGCGCCACCACTGCCGCTAATTCATAATTAATCGTTGCGATGAATTGCGTCACTTGTTGCCCCAACCACCCTTGGAGTTGGGCTTGGGCTTGGCCGAGGGCTTGGCTGGTTTGGGCTTGGATGACGTCCATCACTGCTTCGGCTTGACTCAGATCGATGCGCCCTGCCACATAGGCCCGCATCGTGAATTCACCGGCGTTGGCCATCCGGGCACCACACATCAAAATACGTTGGAGCACAGATTCAAGGGCGATGCGGCCACCATGGCACGAGATTTCGACCACATCTTCGCCCGTATAACTACGGGGCGCCCGCATCCAGACTGCTAATACTTCATCGATGATTTGGTCAGTAATAGTCAACACATGCCCATAACGCATGACATGCGGGCGCCATGCAGCAACCCGGCGCGGGCGGTAGATTTTTTGCAGAATCGCCAAGGCATCAGTCCCACTGATACGTATGATACCGATGGCTCCTTGACCGGGAGGGGTGGCGATCGCCACAATCGTGTCGTCGTATTTCATATTAGGTATTATACCAACCCCTTACCCCAATCGACACGATATCTCCGCACACAACGGCAACGTACGCAAATCAACACGCCAATATTTCGCCCATTATATTTACAATACATACACAAATAATACACAACGCCGTTTCGTTGCATCAAGATAGCGCATCTAAAAAAGAGTGTGCTATTATGAAAAAAATGTACCCTACAGACCAAGGAGTACCCATGGCGACGAAACGCGATTCAATCCGCAGTGTATGGCAAACATCGCGAGCCGAAACTAATGCATGGTTATTGGCCCGCCCCAACATCCATTGGTGGGTCAAAGTCTTGCGCTTGGGGTTATTTCAATTTGGGGTAGGGGTGTCGTTAGCACCGATTACCGGCACATTAAATCGGGTCTTGATTAATGAGTTTGCTTTGTCCGCCGGATTTGTGGCGTTATTGATGTCAATTCATTATTTTATTTCGCCCATCCGCACCATTATTGGGCATGCATCTGACCGCAAACGTATCGAAGGTCGCTGGCGTACACCATATATTATTTTGGGGACCATGCTTACCTTTGGCGGCTTAACAACAGCACCTTTTTCATTAGTGTTATTTAGCCCCGAAAGTCTACTCAAAGGCAATATCGTCTATGTAATTTGTATTGCTATTTTTGTGGTGTATGGTGTAGGGGTCAACATCGTTGAGACCACCTATCTCGCACTTGTGGGTGATATCACGACCGACGAGGATCGCGGCAAAATCCTCGCAGTGCTCTGGTTGATGTTAGTAAGTGGAACAGTTGTGGGGGCTTTTTTTACAGGATTATCATTGATATCGTACACGCATACGCGCTTAATCGGCGTCATGCAGGGCAGTGCCGTCGTATTTATTGTCTGTACGATTTTGTCATTATATGATCAGGAGCGGTTACGCCCTGATGGCACCCTTGTTAATGACATTGCACGCAAGGTACGTTATACCCTCAAGGAATCATTGATCCGTGTATGGGCATCACCCACCTTGCGCAGTTTGTTTTTTGTTTTTTTTATTGCAACTTTAGGATTCGGCACGCACGATATTTTGCTTGAGCCGTATGGTGCCGAAATTCTGAATATGAGTGTGACCGCCACCACCTTTTTGACGGCACTCTGGGGCGTCGCGATGATTTTTGCCATTGTCATTGCCGGATTATGGTTGTGGCGGGGCGGGAGCAGTGCGCGACTAATCATCGCCGGTGGTATTGCCGGGATGCTCGGATTTGGGCTCGTATCTGCGAGTGGCTATGTCGGCATTGTCGGTGGATTCCAAATCGGCGTGGCAACTATTGGTATTGGTCGTGGACTGTTTATCGTGGGGAGTATCGCCACGGTCATGAGTCTGGCAGACCGTGACCATACCGGGCTTTTTTTGGGGATATGGGGGGTGGTACAATCTCTTGCCCAAGGCTTTGGTACAATTGGTGGGGGTGTTGCCCGTGATGTCATCAAAGCCCGTACCAACGATGCCTTGTTAGGGTATGTCAGTGTTTATAGCACTGCAGGGGTCTTGTTAATTATCATGATTATTTATATGTTCATTAGTCGTATCGGTCGCAAACTCGAAAATGGCGATATCCGTTCGCCATGGAGCGGGTTACAAGATATTCCTGCCGATCAATTATTGTATTAAGGGGGGCGGAATGGGCTATCTATCGGCCATCGGTTATGCCCTCGTGCTCTGGTGGGTGAGTACTGGTGTAATTATCGTACTCTATCGTCAGCCCCGTTGGACCTACGATGCGACGTTTGGGATGCTCACCGTAATGGCTGCTGGTTGTGCGACACTGTTATTTCTGATACGGAACGACACCAGTACCACCGCAACCTATCTATCATTTAGTGCGGGTACATTGGTATGGGGCTGGAATTTAGCGAGCTATTATACGGGTACGATTAGCGGTCCGACTACCGTAATCCCAGCCGAACCCCTCAACGCAAATCAGCGCTTTCGGTTGGCAGTACGCAGTGGGTTGTACCATGAAATCGTATCGCTGGGCATGGTAATCATCGCACTTTGGTGGTGCATCGGGGCACCCAATACCAGTGGGCAATTAACCATTGTGTTGTTTTATGTGATGCACCAATTATCAAAATTAAATATTTACTTTGGCGCACGCAACTTTAGTGGCGAGTGGTTACCGGAGCATTTGCGCTACATCATGGTTTTTTTTGGTCCTACCCGCAATCATTGGTTTTTTGGGGTAACCATTAGTGTCGCACTTGGCATTACGCTATGGACGATTGTCGCAGCCCAGGCGGCCATTGATGATGCAACCCAAATTCGCATGACGTTTTTGGCATTACTTTCGGGAGCGGCTGTATTAGAGATTTTTGTGTTAATGATTCCACCAGCATATTTACATCGTAGTTTGGCATTTCTCACGCATTTATCTGTTGCGGCAAATACCAAACCACGCTAAATTAGGCTATACTATGGGGAGTACCCATAGTGATAATTGGTGGAGTTTATATGGCAGTAATTTTGGCAATCGACGAAGATGTCGTGCTCACAATGAGTTTGGATCTCCAACTCGGACATGTTGGACACATCGTGCGTCGTGCGAATACACTCGCCCTGGCCACCCAGTATATTTCAGAACAACAACCAACCCTCATCGTCATCGATCCCAGCGTCGATAATCACACGGGTTGGCAAATTATAGAGCAGTGGGCACGTAAACTCCCCGTAATTGTGATTAGCCACGATCCTACGCCTGCGACTGCCAATCGAGCTCAAGCCCTCGGAATCCAAGGATTCATGGCAAAGCCGTTTTTGATGCGTGATTTGGTCGAAATACTCACCCCGTTTATTCAACCAGTTACCACACCCGTCATCGAAAAATCAATTGACGCAAACGAAGACACCAAACCCAAGCGCAATAGCCGCAAAAAAAACCAAAGCACCGATAGCCAAAAAACCATCCCCGCAACGGATGCGCAAAAAGATGTGTTGGGCTTGAGCATGAGCGATGCCGATGAGTTGTTATTGGCAGGATTGCCGACAACCATCGCATCTGACGCACATACACAACCCAAAAAAGAATCATTGGGTAGCCGTTTACGTGCCGAACGCACCAAACGCAATATCCCATTAACCCAAATCGATTTGGCCATTGGCGTGCATATGACCTATGTCCAAGCCATGGAAGAAGATCGTTTTTCGCATTTGCCACGGGGGCGGATGGCCGAAGAAATGATTACCAAATATGTAAGTTATTTGGGTCTCGACGTCCAAAATGCGCTCGATGAATACCGCGGATTCCATTATTCTGAGGCGGTCGAACCAATTACGGCTTATGGTGCCGATAAATTGCAATTATTTTCGTATGGTCGATTTATCCGGGTAGCATTGGCGCTGCTTGTGCTCACCGGTATCGGGTATGGCATCTACATTGTCGACCGTAACAGAGTCAATACCGTGAGTGGCGGTGTCATCAAATTTATCTTCCCTGATACTGCCACCCCTACCGCCACCGCCACCCTCACGCCAAGTCGTACCGCCACCCCTACCGCAACAATCACACTCAGTGCGACACCCTCAATGACATTCACGCCATCACTATCTGCCACCAAAACCCAAACTTCCACGTACACTGCAACAGCGTCACGCACGCCGCGACCATCACGGACCCCGAGCATCACCCGGACACCACGACCGTCACGGACACCGAGCATCACCCGGACACTACGACCGTCACGTACACCCAGCGCTACGCAAACGACATCGCCGTCACGCACGGTGAGCGCCACACAGACAGCGAGTCGCACACCGGTCGGCGAAAAAACCAGCCCAACTGCGACGGCCACACGCACACCATAACCCTAATTACGGCCAGTATTGCCACAACTCAGCCACCGTCGGCATTATATAGCTGGCATATGGTTGTAGATCTGATACGTCACTTAACCCCGAGGTAACCCCGATTTGGGCCATGACACCAGCGTTGTGGCCCATTAGCATGTCTGCGGGGGTATCACCCAACATGATGGCATCGTGCGGGGCTACCCCCAGCGCACGACACACAGCAAATATTTTGTCGGGGGCAGGTTTGGGGGCGATACCCGCATCATCGGCGCAGGCCACTACCCCCACCAAATGAGCCACACCGAGGTGCGCCAACGTGGCAAGAGTGGGTGCCCGGTCGTCGGCGGTAGCAACGGCGATTTGCGCACCCTTGGCGCGAATCGCCGTAAACAAGGCCAACACATCGACCAACGGTACCGCATCACGGGCGGGGTCAGGCGTTTGCCAGGCCTGTTGCACCAGCACATAGGCAGCACCAACGGTAATCCCATATGGCACCACGATTTGGACGGCAACTTGTTGCATATGAGCCATGCTGGCAATCGCAAGTCGCCCCGTGGGATCGATATGCGCAGTCACCAGGTCATACCCATAAGCCTCCGCAAAAAATGCCCGCACATCGTGCCCGATTGCGACACTCATGCGCTCGGCAAAGCCGATGGCCCAGCGCCCCCACATTTGTTGAAAATCGATGAGGGTGCCGTCTTTATCAAAAATCACTAATTGGGGAGCACGTGGGAACATCGCTAGCCTCGCTTTTTGCACAAAGATAAGAATTATTCAGCTAACACCAATACCGTACGCGGATCACATCCCACCGTCATCGTCGTATTGATTTGTGGAATAGCATGCGTGGCATCGTTAAACAAATCAACCAACACCCGTTGCCCTTGCGCCAACAACGTCACCCGTACCGTTGCGCCGAGGAAGACGACATCTTGAACCACACCCGTCAACTGATTCGCCAATTCTGGCGTCGCCGCCCGTAACAATTCAGGGCGCACTGCACATTCTACGCTACTTCCAATCGGTTGCACAATCGCCTCAGCCACCTGCCACACTGATTCACCAACCCGCACATGATGGGCATCAACCACTGTCGCTACGAGGATATTGAGCGTGCCGACAAACGATGCCACAAAGCGCGTCCGGGGCGTATTGTAGATTTCGTGGGGGGCACCCACTTGGGCCACCCGACCATGGCTCATCACCACAATTCGGTCTGACAGCGCCATTGCTTCTTGTTGATCGTGGGTGACATAGATAGTGGTGATTCCGAGACGGCGTTGAATTTCGCGGATTTCTTGGCGCAAATTATCGCGGATTTGGGCATCGAGCGCCGACAACGGTTCATCGAGCAACAATACCTGTGGTTGCAACGCCAATGCCCGCGCCAATGCCACCCGCTGTTGCTGACCACCCGATAGTTGATACGGGTAGCGCCCAGTGTATTCGGGCATGGCGATGAGGTCGAGCATTTCGCCGACACGGGCATGGATTTCGGCTTTGGGACGACCAGCAACCATCAAACCAAATCCAATATTATCAGCCACCGTCATATTGGGGAACAAGGCATAGGATTGAAACACCATACCGATATTGCGTTTGTTGGGGGGAGTCGCACTAATGTCGACGCCATCGAGAATGATGTTGCCAGCAGTAAGTTGCTCAAACCCCGCCACCATACGCAATGTGGTCGTTTTGCCACAACCACTCGGACCAAGAAACGATACAAACTCACCACGGGCGATTTCTAAATCAAATTGGGCAACCGCAACGGTGGTGCCAAATTGTTTGCGAACGCCTTGTAACACTAAAAAACTCATATTGGATTCCTTGTTGACACTAGTAATAGTGGAAATAACACGCTTATCGTGGACCCGCAATAGTAGTGGAGGTATTGCGCCCAAGGAGTTGCAAAATCATTACGATACCCCAGGTCATCAACAAACTCAACACGGTAATTGCGGCGGGTTCATAGGCGCGCGCCCGGCCGATTTCGGCCAGATAGGGCGCAAACGCCACGGCATTCCCCAACATAAATCGGGCCAATGTCAGTTCACCGATAACGATTGCAAATGTCACAAACGAACCATTGAGCAGGGCCACACGAATATTGGGGAATATCACGCGCACAAAAATCGTCATCCAGCTGGCACCGAGGCTTTGCGACGCCTCTACCAACGTACGCAAATCGATGGTGCGGAGCCCGGCATCGATCGAGCGATACATGTAGGGCATCGACAACACCATGTAGCCAGCAAGGAGCAACCCATAAGTGCCGAGGGTGGTGTTGGTCAACGACAAGGGTGGCCGGGCAAATACGCGCAAATAGCCAAATAC
>CAISXI010000193.1 GCA_903889425.1 uncultured Roseiflexaceae bacterium
ATTTTCATATTTAAAATCAGAAAACAAAAGTATACTGTAATCATATTGTGTACAATTTGCAAAACTGTACAACCCGATACTATCTACTATTTATTATACACCGAAATATATTTATTCCACATTATAAATAATGCAACAATATATTTACTCATTATTTCAAAAAATATTATCTTATATTTTAGCAATTGCTATTTAACAAGGAATTATTTATCTGCAATAATTCCTTGTAAGATGACATCACATACTTCTTGATAGATTTGGCGGATGGAATAATTATTTTCGTGTTCAAAAGTAGTATACATAGCGGCAAAACGTCGGCTCACGCCCCAGATAATAGCTAAAATCGTCGTACTCGTAACAACCGGGTCAAGATTCGGGCGCAATGAGCCATCGCGAATACCCAATGCGATTAGGCCAGCTAATGGAAATTCCGTATCCATGAGTTCTTTTTTGAACCATTTCATTTTATCAATATCATTTGTTTCCGCGTAGAGTCGATCAAATTGGACCGTAAACAATGATTGTTCAGGATATTGGAAAAAATGATTCATAAATCCTTGCAAGACAAATCGCAAGCGTGTTGCCCCCGACAATTGGGTATTCAGCGTATCGGCAGGCATACTCTGGAGGAGTAATTCGCCATACAAGCGTAACAACGCCCACACAATTTCAATCCGGTTGGCAAAATAGCGATAAATGGTGGCCCGGGTCACATTGGCAGCTACAGCGATATCATTGATACCGACTGATTCAATACCATCCCGTAAAAACAAGGTTTCGGCCACACGCAAAATTCGTTCACGCTGGCGACCACGATGGCCATGATAGCCGCGCGGATTAATTGTTCCATTCTCATCCATGTGTCATCACCTTCCGGCGTATCTCGCCCAAATCGATTTTTAGCGGGCAATGAGCCCTTGCACAACCATTTGACAGGCTGCTTCATAAATCGTGCGCTGGTTTTGCGTAAATTCGACTTCAAACGTGACTGCAGATGCGGCAAGTCGGCGTTCGAGGCCCCAAATCATCGTATATATTGTGGTACTTGTTTTTTGTGGATCCAAGTCTGCACGAAGTGAGCCATCACGAACCCCAACCGCAATGACATTCGAGATTGGATCATTGATGATTTGGGCATCATTTCGTTCTAGTGCTTGGAGTTGGGCATTGTCTGCTTGGGTTGTATACATACGATCAAATTGCGTAAAGTATAACGCTCGCTCAGGATATTGAAAATAATAATCACAAAATCCCTGTAGCATGGCACGCAAGCGAGTCACACCAGGAAGTCGCTCATTGGTCGCATCACTCGATATTGTGCTGATGAGGTTTTCTGAATACCGCCGTTGCAACGCCCATGCGATTTCCACACGATTTGCAAAATAGCGATAAATCGTCGCCCGGGTCATACCAACAGCATCTGCAATATCTGCAATGCTCACGTTATCAATCCCGTTGCGCATAAATAACTGCGATGCAATCATCAAAATGCGGTCACGTTGGCGCTCACGATGTCCATAATAACCACGAATATCATTAACAGTATCACTCATTAAGACTCCTTTGTATCATTCACTGGTAATTAACATTTGATACATTAATCGTCAAAAATCCTCACAACTGAATATTCTCTATGTTATACCATTACTAGATTGTAAAATCAAACATTTAATTTGTATTGTCATTATTTTTCAACAAAAAAACCACAGTACAAATCATCACACAAATCTGCAAATAGAGAGTATTTTGACAACATTGTTTTCATATACAGCGAATGCCACTATATATGAGATTCCATTCCCGAGATGAGTACCACACGTTCACATTTGCATTTACTTGCAGATACAAAATAGCGAAACAGCACGTACCCAATAAGAAATTTTACAGACACAAATCAATCACACGGTAGCACACACATCACTACATGCGACGAAACGGCACCACGTGCAGTCCACAACAAATCATCCCACCACTGAGGAAACGTGCTACTGACCGGCTAGGGTAGTAGTTAGCGTCGCAAATCAAGTGTGGTAAGTGTGGCAATCAACAAATTAATACTCGTCGTAAGACATACATCCCCATAGTCTGGCGTCGCATCACGCGGATCAACACCACTCACACCTTGCGGGAAGATTTGCCGATCGGTAGGTAATTGGGTCAAGTCCACAAATTCGGGATGGAGTGCTTGCATGATGGACGTTTCGTTTTGGGCGGCATGATCTACTTGGCTTTGCCAGCCAGGGGCGACATCACGGAGGACACTAATCAAGCGGATATCGTGTTGGACTTGCCAGGTCGGCGCCCAGGCATCCCATACCAGTCGCGATGGACCGTGACCATCTGCAACAAGGGCTTTGAAGCCGGCGCGGCGTGCTTGGACAACGATGTTTTCAAGTATTAATTGAAAAAGCCCCGTTGGCAGCCAATAACAATTCCCGTCAAGCTGCTGTGGTGGGGTAGTAGTGTCCGCATAGTCCATTCCTTGGAGCAACGTACCATCTGGTTCACGTCGGATCCGGTCAGGCCCAAGAAACAACGGTGGGAATACAATGCCACCAAATTGTTGGGCCACACGGGTAAATAACCCCGTTGAAATCAAGGCATCGGTGCCCAACGCACCATGTTCACCATGCCATTCAAGGGTGCCCATTGGCAAATACCCAATCGGACATGCCGCCATCCGGGTACGAAATTCATGTGGTAATAATGATGCATATTGTACTTTATCTGACATATATTATCCTTTGTACTAGTTATAAAAAAGCTCACCATGTCACATATGTGCATGGTAAGCAATGGCAAGAGCGCGTGGGAGTCGAACCCACCAACGAAGCTCGTCACCCCGTTCGCCCGTTTTGAAGACGAGGACAGCCACCGGACCACATGCGCTCTCGTATAGCATTGTAGCGCAAATTCGATCACTATATATCTATGTATTTTATAACACGTACATCAATATCCCCCGCATACCAAACCAATGTACTAAATGTATGATTCGTTTTTCGTAGTTTTGGTGGAAGTGCAATTACGAATACCACCATGATCCGAATTACCTTACGGCAATAACGGTCCTGGTGTAGCTGTACGGGTAATCATCGCATTTGTTGTATTTGCACCAATGACGATGATTTTGCCGTTCCGTAGCGAAAGTGCTGAATTCGTATACGATGCATAAATAGCGATTACATCAACGGTATTGGCGGGTATTTTGTAACGATTATATAAGTTATAGCCCCAAGCTTCAACTTTCCCATTATCGAGTAACACCAGCGAATAATGAAGTCCTGCAGATACCGCGACAGCTTTTTTTTGTACAATTGCAGGGATAGTAGATTGCCTGAATCGATTATCTCCCCATGCAATGACGGTATTGTCATTGAGTAGTGCAAGTACATGATCTTCACTTGCGCTAATTTCAACAATATTTGCTAGATTTGCTAGATTTGCTGGTGGTTTCAATAGACCATTTTTAGTGTCACCCCACGACACGACCGTTCCATCAGACTTCAATGCGATTGAAAAATCACCACCTGCCGAAATTTTAATAACATCACTCATCGCTTCGATTGGTACGGTAACTTGTTTGAAATCATTTCGTCCCCATCCAACCACAGATCCGTCTGCCTTTAATGCAAGGATATGGCGTGTACCCGCATCGACAGCGACGACATCACTTAATGCGTCAGGAGGTACATTGGTCAAACCAAATGCTGACGTCCCCCAAACGTGCACAGCGCCATTACGATTAAGCGCTACTGCAAAGTTAGGACCTGCAGATACATCCGTAAAGCGTTCGTTCACCAGTGAATTTGGGATCGTTGATTCACCTAAACTATTGCTCCCCCAGGTAATCAGCGTACCGTTTTTCATCACACCAATACCAAAACTGCCACCAAATGATATTTTTTGGACAGCCGAAGATTGAAGTGTCGGCGTCAACGAGGGGGTAAACGTTATTGTTGGTGTGTACGATGGCGTGCGTGTGTACGATGGCGTGCGTGTGTA
>CAISXI010000194.1 GCA_903889425.1 uncultured Roseiflexaceae bacterium
CGCGGTGCGGGTATCCGTGGGGGTGTTTGTTTCCGTACGGGTATTAGTAGCAGTACGGGTATTGGTTGCCGTCGCTGTCCCGGTAGTGGTTGGCGTATTTGTGCTACTTGGTGTACAGGCGCTACCGACCATCATTGGAATGATATGGGCTACACAATTACACAACCCAAGTTCCCCGTTAGTATTGTTACCCCAGCAGTACATAATTCCATTAGACGCAAGGGCACAGGTGTGACTTGCACCAGCACCGATGTCGACAAGCATGGTTCCTACGGGTATCAGCGCCAGCACTGGAGTGAGGCGCCTAATGATAGTACCGTCACCAATCTGCCCGCTATTCTGCCCCCAACAGTAGGCCACACCACTACTGGTCAATGCACAGGTATGACTCCAGCCGGTACTAATGGTATCAAACGTGATCCCCGTGGGCATTGTCACCAAGGTAGGCGTTGTGGCGTTGGTGGTCGTACCATTGCCGAGTTGTCCGGTGGAATTCAACCCCCAACAGTAGGCAATCCCGCCAGCAGTAAGTGCACAGACCGCATAGCGACTCACACTTATCGAAGTAAAGGTTACCCCAGTAGGCAGCGTGGCGACTACCGGGATGGCGCTATTGGTGGTGGTGCCGTTGCCCAGTTGCCCAAAGGCGTTGTATCCCCAACAATAGACGGTGCCACTGGACGTAAGCCCACAGGTACTGTACCCACTCGTCGCAATAGACGTAAATGTGACGCTGGACGGCATGGTCACCGCAACCGGTGTGGAGCTATCGGTGGTGGTACCGTTGCCCAGTTGATTCAATCGATTGGCACCCCAACAGTAGACATTGCCAGTAGTAGTCAGGGCACAGGTATGATAGATACCCACCGTCATTGCGGTAAATGTGACGCCGGACGGCATGGCCACGGCTTCCGGAGTAGCGCTGTCGATCAGGCTCGCGTTACCGAGTTGCCCAAACATATTCCCACCCCAACAGTAGGCAACGCCCCCCGCAGTCAGGGCACACGTCGTAGTCATACCAGGATAAATGGAGGCAAAAGTCACCCCAGTAGGCATATCGACCGGCGTCGGATTACTACTAGAAGTATTCGTACCATCGCCGAGTTGCCCAAAGATGTTGTTGCCCCAACAGTAGGCGACACCCCCTGTGGCAAGCGCACAATTATTATAAGCACCTGCATCGACACTCGTGAAACTCCCCCATGCAAAAGTTGGCGGTATCGCTGTTTTGGTGGGGGTGCGTGAGGCTGTTGATGTTTGAGTGCTGGTACTAGTACGCGTTGCTGTCGCCGTGCGCGAAGGCGTATTCGTTTTGGTAGGTGTGCTCACCGGCGCACATACCCCAATCAACGTGGGCACGGTACGGTTTATCAGATCACAGGTACCAAGTGCACCACTTCCGCCTGGACCCCAGCAATAAACAGTACCTGTCGTGGTGAGGGCACAGGTGTGACTTACACCAGGGGCAATTGCGACAAACGAAACTCCGCTGGGCATGGTGGCCGCCACCGGTACGTTACTAGGCTCGCCGTTCGTGCCGTTGCCGAGCTGGCTGTTTTGGTTCATACCCCAGCAGTACGCAGTCCCTGTCGTAGTTACGGCACAGGCGTGATATTTACCGCTGGAAATTGCACTAAATGATACACTGGCCGGCATCGTGACCGCCACCG
>CAISXI010000195.1 GCA_903889425.1 uncultured Roseiflexaceae bacterium
ACAAGCCACCGCAACGATTTTTCCACTGCTCCAAGCCCGCGCCCAAGCGCAGCAGTATACCGTGTGGCTTCGCCAAATTGATCTCCCCGGTCGCATCGAGCTGGTGTTCTTGCCTGGCGTCCCACCCAAAACTGCCCCCCGTTGGATCCTCGCACTCAGCCTATTGCTATTGACCCTGTTGTCGTGTTTGGCGGCGGGGACGCTCTATCGCGGCATCGACGTCTTTGCCCAGCCGCTCCGGATCTACGAAGGCTGGCAGTTTGCGGCTACGATTTTGGGAATTTTGGCAACCCACGAGTTGGGACATTACGTGGTGGGACGCTGGTGGGGTGCACCCGTCAGCTTGCCGTACTTCATTCCCCTACCACCCCCACTCAGTTTTACCGGTACATTGGGGGCTGTGATTGTGCAACGCGAGCCGATGCGCGACCGTCGCGTATTGTTTGATGTGGGCTTGGCTGGCCCAATCGCCGGTTTGTGTGTGGCGATTCCGTTGTTATTTGTGGGGCTTAGTCAGTCAACCGTTGGCCCGATGCCCACCAGTGGTTTTGTCCAAGAAGGCAATTCGGCCTTGTACCTGCTGGCCAAACTCGTCATGTTCGGCAAAATTTTGCCGGGTGGGGGGCTTGACGTGCAATTAAACGACGTGGCCTTTGCCGCTTGGATTGGTTTGCTGGTTACCATGTTTAATTTGTTGCCGATTGGGCAGCTCGACGGTGGCCACGTGGCCTATGCCGTGTTGGGGCGCTATGCCGTTTATCTGGCCTATGGCACGATTGCCTTTTGTGTGTTGTTGGGGGTTTTTGTTGATAGTACCTGGCTGGTGTGGGGTGTGATTGCCACCTTTGCTAATCCCCGCCACCCAGCCCCCTACGACGACACCACCCCGATTGGGTTATGGCGCATATTACTGGCCTGTCTCACCGTGATAATTTTGATTTTGTTGTTGACACCGGCGCCGCTCCGAATTGTGCCGTAGGCGCGTTAGCGTGTCACGTAGAGCGGGTTACTAAACACCCAAGGCAAGGTTTTTTTGCTGGCTTCCACGCGGTAGACGCCACTTTCGTTGATGGTGGTGAGCAAGGCGCGATTGCCTTGGAGTTTGACTTGCCCATTGTGGATGAGGCGGACGGTGGCGTTGACACCGAGGTCGATTTTGACGGTAATCGGACCTTGGCGAAGTGATGCGATATCGCCGGCTAACCAACGCTCTGCGCCGCGGAACCCAAAAAACTCAAAATTTGGGCAGTCCCCTTCAAGCCGATTGACCATGTAACTGCGCCCTTGCGCCAAGGCCCCGTACACCATGCGCATGGCATTGGTGACATTGTTCGATAAGCGTTCAGGCAACCATAAATAGGTCGTCAAGGTGCCAAATGCCCAGCGATAGGGGAATACTTGTAGGCGCCCAAAGGGTGACGGGCGCAGGAAGGCATGCACATCGACACCCCATACGCCAAAGGTGCGCTTGCCTGCCATGTTGAGGGCATCCCACCATTCGATGGTTGCTTTGGATGGGCCACTAATACCCCGTTTGGGGAAGGCATAGAGGAATTCTTTGTTATGTGGCGTGAGATGCTCACCCCAGTCACTCATGAAGTTCCATAACTCGATCCCCATACTGCGCCCCGCATTGCGGGTCGGACTGTTGATATTCCAGTCGTCCCAGCGGTAAATGCCTTTGAAATCGTTGTATTTTTGTTCATCAGGATGCGCAATAATCCCAAATCCACCGGCATCGTAGGTTTGGTCGATGAATTGTTGGGGTGGTAAGGTATTCGAAATAACGTGCTCGAGGTTGAGCGCCAAAAAATGATTGTGGAATGGGGTGATTTCTTGGTCGACCAAGGTGAGCACCCGATCATACCACCCTTGCTCGCTCCGCCCTTCGAGCGTGTCGTGATCGGTAATAATTATCCACTCAAGTCCCGCTTGTTGGGCGGCATGGGCGATGTCAGAGATTTCACCACTACCATCGGAGTAATGCGTATGGATGTGCAATGCGCCAGGACTAATATGCATAATGACTCACTACCAGATAAACGGAATAAATTTACGAGTATGGGTACGGTAAGCTGGGTAATCGACGAAGCGTGTAGCCAAAAATCCCTCTTCGCGGTTGGCTTTTTGGTCAAGTAACAAACTCAACGCCACCACAAATACCCCGCAAATACTGCTTTGCGAGATAATCACGACTCCTACACAGGTAGCCAGTAATCCAGTATAGATAGGATGTCGTACAATAGCATAGATACCAGTAGTGACGAGTTGTCCATCGTCGAGCGGTTTGGGGTAGGCCGTCAGGTTGGTGCCTAAATCACGGAACGCCACCACCAAACAATAGATGCCCAGCATAATCAGCCCGATGCCGACAATGCTACTCTGCAAACTCCGGACTTGATGCCACGGATCAAAAAATCCGCTCACGAGGATGCACCCAATCAAAATAAACTGTCCAATCACCCATCCTTGGCCACGTGAAGCGGTTTTTGCCATCTGTGTGCTCAGTTTCATGCAAAATTCTCTATGTATTGAGGTAATCATACCATGACCAATGTCACAATCACACAACAGCTCCCGGATTGCTACGACGAAGACGCCTATGGCCGGATTATCATGACTGGTCGCGATAGTGCGTCGTTGTTGCAACGCCTCACTACCAACGATGTACTCGCCATCCAACCCAACCAAGGCCTGCAAACCGTCCTCACCACGCCGATTGGGCGCATCATTGATGTGCTCCACGTCATCAGGGTGGCCGATGCCCTGTGGGTATTGACGAGCCCGGGCCAAGGTCCGGCAGTCTATAGTCACCTCAAGAAGAATATTTTTTTTAATGACCAAATTACCCTCAGCCCTGCTGCCCGTACGTACCGTCAAGTAGCGCTTTACGGTGTAGGCGCGACGGCGTTTGTGTCACAGCTGAGTGGACGTGACATGACGACGATTCCCCAATGGCAAGCGAGTGTTTTTGCAGTGGCTGATGCCGAGGTGATTGCGACGCCGATTGCGCCACTCGCTGGCGGTGGCTGGCGCCTACTCATCCCTACTGATGTGGTCGTAGCCTGTGGGCTTGATGGATTGTCGCCCGTGTCTGATGCGGAGTTGAATCTCTGGCAAGTTGAATCATTTGTGCCAGCCTATGGCCACGAGTTAAGCACCGATTATATTCCCCTCGAGGCAGGGCTTGAGCAGGCGATTAGCTTCAACAAAGGGTGCTACGTCGGCCAAGAAATCATCGCCCGCATGGAAAGTCGTGGCCGCCGTGCCAAACAACTCAGCCGTATCCGCCTTGCGTCCCTCGTTGCCACCCCGGCGACGATTACCACTGTTGCCGGCAAGGATGCCGGCATCGTAACCCGGGTGGTTGATTCGCCCCGTTATGGCGTGATTGGTTTGGCCTATCTCAAAACCCAAATCGATGCGAGTGAACCGTTGTGTGTGGGTGATGTGGTCGTGCAACGCGGTGATGATGCATGGCAGGGAGTATGAACAATGGCACCAAACCAAGTTGAACGAATTTGTCCGGAATGTCGGGCAGCCCAAGCCATTGCTGCCCACTATTGTGCCACCTGTGGTGCACCGCTCGAGCGCCTCGTACCGGTGCGTGCCACCCAGTGGCTCCCCGCCGTGGTGCGTCAACAAATGCACCACCCCCTCGTGCGGGGTGCCGCCATGGGTGCCATGGCAGTGGTCATCGAAGTAGCGGTCGTGCTGATTCGCCGGGCGCTGTCGCGCCAGGTCGAGCAGCAGCTGATTACCCGCGGCGATGCGGCGTTGCCTCCCACCCGCCAACCATCTGCGCCAGCCACCACCCCGCGGCGTACCACGGTCACTGCCCGGCGGCGGACGTGGCTGTGGCAAGACAAAAAGGGCAATACCCGTAGTGATGAACAACTGGAGTGGCACCGTGTCGACGAGTAATGTGCGCATTACCAAATTGACCCATGTCACCCGCCCCCATCGCTGGCGCTACTGGTGGGTAATGTTGGTGCAGGCCACAATGCAGCTGAGTATTGGACTCGCCGGCTGTCTGCTTGCACTGATTATTACCGCCCAATTGGTGGCATTGCCTGCGCGGTTTGCCTGGGTGCTAGGTGTACTGCTGCTCTGGGTTATCGGGATCGCTGGGCTCTTCGGCTGGCGTAATTGGCAGGTCCCAAGTATCTGGCGGCGTCTCGACCAGGCATATGGCTGGCACTCTGCGCTGGCAACGGCGCTGTTTTTTACCAGTGCACCACCGACACAGCTCCTCGCTGATGCCCAGTATCAGGCCACACTCGACTTGATTACTACCACTCCCGCGCGGCAATTGCCGGTATGGTCGCGGCGTATGACACTTAGCGGTGCGAGCATGCTGTTGTTGTTTGTTGGTGCATGCTATTTGCCGACGCCGTTTGATGCCCAAATCGCCCAGCAACGCCAATTCCAACAATTAGCGCAGTCGGTCGCACAGAAACTCCAACAACTCCCTCCGCTCGTGCCTATCGATGCCACGGCTTTGACCAACAGTCCCGATCCCCAGACCCTCGTGGCCCAACTCAATGCAACTACGGCTCAAGTCACGGCTCAAGCGCAGGCCAGCCAGCAACTGCAACGCTTGATTCCGCAATTGCAACAAGCCGCTCCCGCCCAACAACAGGCCTTGTTGGCCGCGTCCCAATCAATACTCGGGACTGCCCAAACCACCGCGCTACAACAGGCGTTGACCCAAGCCCAACAAGGCAATCCGGCACCACTCCAAGCGTTGACTGATCAAGCCCAACGCCAATCCCAAGCCGCCAATCAGTGGCAACAGGCACTGTCTGATGCCAAAAACCAAACCCTTGCGCAGTCCCAATCCGGCGCTTCCACCAGCCAATCCCCTACCACCCCAGCGCCGGCAACCACTAACCAAAACAGCACCAGCGCTAATCAAAGTGGGTCGAGTGCGAGTCAAAGTGGGTCGAGTGCGAGTCAAAATGGGTCGAGTGCGAGTCAAAGTGGGTCGAGTGCGAGTCAAAGTGGGTCGAGTGCGAGTCAAAGTGGGTCGAGTACGAGTCAAAGTGGGTCGAGTGCGAGTCAAAGTGGGTCGAGTACCAGTCAAAACGGCACTGGCACGGGGCAAGCAGGTGGCAACGGGAGTGGCAGTGGCAACGGCAGTACGAGTGGCACCCAATTGTTTGTGCCACAAGTAGATGGTACGCAGGTGCTGACGATTCCCGCACTAGGCGATGCGACGACGGGGCAAACGGTGTTGCGTCCTAATCCCAACGGCGGTACGACGACAGTGGCCACACAACAATACGCGGCAGTAGTCGCTGATGCTGCCCGCACTGCCAATCAGGCGATTGTCAGCAATCAGATTCCCTGGGCCGGCCAAGCAACAGTCCGTGATTATTTTGCGGTGCTACAACAGGAGGCGCCATGAATCCTACCACCGCTCAGCACCAGATACAGCGCTTGAGTGAATCATTACACCACGTGATTGTTGGTCAACATGAGGTGATTCATCAAGTGGTGACCGCAGTGATTGCTGATGGTCATGTGTTACTCGAAGGCGCCCCTGGGCTCGCCAAAACGACCCTCGTGCGTAGTTTGGCCCAGCTGTTGTCGTTGTCGTTTGGGCGGGTACAATGTACCCCCGATTTGATGCCCAGCGATGTGGTGGGCACGATGATGCTGTTCGACGATCAACCGGGGCGCTATCAGCTCCGCTTTGCTCCCGGGCCGATTTTTGCGTCACTCATCCTCGTCGACGAAATCAACCGTACCCCCCCCCGCACCCAAAGTGCCTTGCTCGAAGCCATGCAAGAGCATACCGTTACCGTGGCCGGGACGACGCATCCCCTGCCCGATCCGTTTATGGTGCTGGCCACCCAGAACCCCATCGAGATGGAAGGGACATATCCACTCCCCGAAGCGCAACGCGATCGTTTTTTGTATCACATCATCGTGCCATTCCCCGATGCAGTTGATTTGATGGAAATCGCCCGCCGCGAGGCGACGGCCTTTCACCCACAGCTCGTAACCTGTTTTGATGCGGTCACGTTAGCCCAAGTACGCCAAATCGCCCAACAAATCTTGGTGGCAGAACACATCCTGACCTATGCCAGTATGTTGGTGCTCGCCACGCATCCCAGCGATTCGCGTGCACCTACTGCGGTGCGTGAAGGCGTGCGCTATGGCGCTTCGCCCCGCGCCGTGCAAGCACTGATTCGTACTGCTCAAGTCGAAGCGTTGCGGGCGGGGCGCTTGCAGGTCGATGTGGTTGATATCCAGCGGGTGGCGTTGCCCGTATTGCGCCATCGAATTGTATTGCGCCGCGAAGTGTTTTTGGCAAATGACAGTGCCGATAGCATCGTGGCATTGGTGCTGGCCGCCGTCCCTGTGCCCTAATTGTTTGTCGTGAAAAGAGTCCCTTGTGGCGCAATTACTCAGTGCCGCTGAATCTGCGTGGCTGACCCGCATGCAACTCCCGTGGCAAGGCCTCAGCCCCCACGGGCTGTATGCCGTGCGGGCTGCCCGCCAGGGCGGCCGGAGCAATGAACCCGAATTGTTGCGTCCCTACCAAATGGGCGATGACGTGCGCCGGGTTGATTGGGCCGCCACCCAGCGCCTGCAACATGCTATGGTGCGCCAACCCTTACCCCAATCCCAAGGGCGCATGCGGATTGTGCTTGATGCCAGCCCGTCGATGCGCCTCGACCCTGCCAAATGGCACCAAGCACTCCGCATCGTGGCGGCATTGGGCGTGGTGGCGACGAGCAATGGCGATAGCGTGCAACTGTGGCACGAACATCCATCCCCGCCCTATCACCGTACCGATGCGTGGCTCGCCCTTTGTGATGGCATCTATACCACAGCCCCAATCACGCACCAATTTGCGATGCCGACGCACGTGCCACAGACCCAGCTGGCCGTCTGGTGTAGTGATTTGTGGCATGCAGATTGGGCGCTGCAACTCGTCCAATTTGCCACCACGACCCAGACTGGTCTGGTCATCCAGCTACTAAGTGCCGCCGAAATCGTACCGCCGCTGTATGGCGATGTGACTTTGATCGATAGCGAGACCCAGCAGGAATACACCATGACGGTCGATGCGGCGCTACAATCCCGCTACCAAGCCGCATTTACCACTTGGCAACACGCCATTCGTCATGAGTGTCGCCGCTTGGGATTGGGGTATTTATTTGTGGCCACAGAAGCTGATTTGGCGACTGCGTTACACGAGGTATTGTTGTGAGCTTCCGTGATAGCTGGATTTGGTGGATTGCAATACCGCTGCTGATTGCTATGGCAATCTGGCATCTGTTGCGCCCCCGTGCCACCCGTCACATCGTGCCGTCGCTCCAGTTGTGGCAACAACTCATCCATGAACAAACCAGCACCCGCCCGTGGCACCCACCCACGCCGTGGTGGCTGCTGGTGGTGCGGCTACTGATTGTCACGGTGTTGGCGATGGCGGCGGCCGACCCGACCGTGGCGGCCTTGGCGACCCCGCTACACCGTATCATCATCATTGATACCAGTGCCAGCATGCAAACAATCGAGCCAGCCGGTAGTCGTATCGCTCAAGCGCGCCAGATTGCCACCCAGATTGTGGCTACTTCACCGCCCGCCACCACGTTTTCATTGCTTACCAGCGACCGTGACGTGACCCTGCATGCCAATCAACTCAGTGACCGTAATTACCTCGCCACCTTGATTGATGCGGTGCAACCGCGCGCCGTGGCTGGCGATGTCACTGTCTTGCCGGCGTGGCTGGCTGCCATGCGCGGCCGTACCAGTGAAGTGTTTTTGCTGAGCGACGACCCCCTGCTTGCCAGTGCTCCGTGGCCTGCAGATTGGCGTCTGATTGCGATTGGTGGCGTAGTGGCCAATCAATCAATCCAAGGCTGTACGTTTACGGCTGGGCCAACCGGTTGGGATGGTATCATCCGTATCGAAGCCGACGGAATCCCGTTTGCAACAGCCCGTACCATCGAATTAGTCGACGAAAATAACCGCTTGTACGATGCCACTACGGTTACCCCGCGCGCCGATGCGCCCGTCGAATGGCGCGTACAGCTAACCGATCCACCGCCGTTGCTCCATGTCCGGTTGACACCCGATAGCCGTGATGCCTTGGTGAGTGATGACGATTGTTGGTGGCAAAAAACCACCCCCACGCCGCTACGGGTCGCCGTGTATCCGCAAATGGATCGATTTTTGGCGGCGGCATTGCGGGTATTGCCAAATGTGATGGTGACCAATCAAATCACTGATGCCGAGATTGTGATTCAAACCGATGCCACCATCCCGCTGAGCGTGACGGTACCACTCTGGCAACTCAATGCCCCTAGTCAAGTGCCCCCAGTCCGCTTACCGGTGCTCCAACCAGGAGTGCTCCACGGCGACGAATCCACACTCGACCGCGATATTGCTATCGCAAATAGCCAAGTGTTGACTACAACCATCGTGCAACCGCCACTGTGGGCCCAAACTTGGCTCAAAAGTAGTGCCGGCGTGCATGCCTATGCCGGGCGCAATAATGGCGTGGCGACGGTGGTGTTCGGCTTTGCCTTGACCAATAGTGATTTGCCGCTACGCCCCGACTTCCCGTTGCTTGTACGCAACGTTTTGATGTATCTTGCCCCCCCACGCCTCCAAGCAAGCTACCAAACCGGCGATGCCGTCGTCCTGACATTGGCTCCACGTCCGCTCCCTCGTATACAGGCGCAACCAAGCGGCGCCCGCGCCCGCATCCTCCTCCGCGCCACCGATGTGGTTTTGATTGACGTAACGCAAGTAGGTGCGTATCGTGTCAGCGACACGTGGGTGGTGGCGAATTTGTTGGCGCCGGCTGAATCGCGGGTAAATCGTCCCAGCCCCGCCACCCCTCTAGTGATTGCGACGCCTTGGCTATTGCCCGCGGGCATCGCCCTTGGGCAATGGTTGTTGGTGTTGGGCATACTCGGATTGTGTGGCGAACGCTGGTTGACGTGGCGATTGCGGAGGGTGACATGAACCTATTGACGTGGCATGCGCCGTGGTATCTGCTCGCCATTCCTGCCATCCTCGTAGCGTTGTGGTGGTGGTCACGGCAACCCGGTTTGCCCTATCCCCGCCGCTTCGTGGTTCTCTTGATGCGGATGCTGAGTGTCGTGTTGCTCATCATGGCATTGGCTGCCCCCTCGTGGCAAATTCCCCCCCAGGCGGTAGCGCTCGTGGTGGTGCGTGACGTGTCGGCGTCAATTGATGCGGCTGCGCTCCAACGCCAAGCGACGTTGATTGCCCAGCTTCAAGCCAGTCAACCGGCAACAGCGCTATTGGGGATTGTCGATGTGGCAAGTACGGCAGCGGTGGCCGCCATACCGAGCCAGGCCTTGCGTGATACCTCGCCGGCAGTAGTCGCTAATCGTGATGCGACCGCCTTAGCAGCTGCAGTGATCCAAGCGGCGGCGTTACTGCCCGCAGGCTACGAGGGACGGTTGCTCGTGCTGTCTGATGGCCAAGAAACCCGCGGTCGCCTGCGTGACACCATTACTGCTTTGGTCGCCCGCGGTATTCGTGTCGACGTTATTCCCTTGACTACCACGCAGCCACCGGCGCAAGCGGCATTGACCCAAGTGCGACTACCCCAACAAACTCGTGGCAGTGGTACATTGATTGCCGATATCGACACCACCGGCAGTGTTGCCCAATCCGCCATATTGCGTGTAACCAACAATGGCATGCCGTTTTTTGAGACGACGCTACAACTACCTGGTAGCGCGCAACGGGTGGCGCTGACGATTCCCCCCATCGATCCTGGCATGCATCGCCTCGAATTCACCCTGCTGGCCCCCCAAGACGATGCCTTGCCTGACAACCGGCAACGGGTGCTTGTGCAACGTGACGGTGCGCCGCAAATCTTGGTGTTGGCTGATCCCGTTGACCCCATCCAACCCTTTGTGGCGATGGTGCGGGCCAGTGGCAGTACGGTGACGGTGCGGCGCCCGAGTGACATTGATAGCCAACTCGCCACCCTGGCTGGGTACGACGTGATTGTGCTAGCCGATACCCCGGCGCGGCTGGTACCGCCGATTGTGATGAAAAATATCGTGAGTGCGGTCAACACTCTCGGGCGCGGGTTTTTGTGGCTTGGCGGGTCCCAAAGCCTCGGTGCAGGTGGCTTCCGGTATACCCCGCTCGCCGAGATTGCGCCCGTGCAGTTTGATCCCATCGACCCCACCAAACGCAAACGCCTCGCCGTACTATTGATTATCGACAAAAGCGGCAGTATGGCAGATGCGGTGGGTGGTGGTTTGTCACGCCTCGATCTTGCCAAAGAAGCCGCCTACCAAGCCATTCAAGGCTTGAGTGACGGCGACACGGTGGGCGTAGCTTTTTTTTCGGATAGTGCTCAATGGAGCCTCGCCCCTCAACCCGTACCATCTGCCGATAGTGTCGCCCAAGCACTCGGGGTAGTCCAAAGTGACGGGGGCACATCCATCCGATCAGGTCTGCAACTCGCCCAAGCCAGTATTGCCGCACTCGACGGTGACGTGCGCCATGTGATGTTGCTTTCTGATGGCCAAGACCCCCAATCGAGCCGCGATATCGCTCAAGCCTTTGCCAATCAATCCGTTTCGCTGAGTACTATTGCGTTGGGGGCTGATGCCGACATGCAGGGCTTGAGCGAATTGGCACGTATTGGCCAAGGGGTGAGTTATCAGGTGACCAATCCCCAAGACCTAGCCCGCGTTTTTTTGGACGAAACCACCCGGGTGGCCAGTCGTGACTTTGTCGAAGCCGATGTTATTCCCCAACTAGTCAGTCGTGATGCCTGGCCGGCAGGCAATCCACCCGTGGCGGTGCTCCACGGCTACAATCGCACCACCACGCGCGCGAATGCACGCGTGTTGATGCAAATCGACGCCGATAATCCGTTGTGGGTTATTCAGCAAACTGGCATGGGTCAGAGCGCCGTCTGGGCCAGCGACCTGAGTCAGCGCTGGGGGCGTGATTGGCTTACTAGTCCTGCATTTGCGGCACTTGTGCCGGCATTACTCGCCCCACTTATCCCAACTGCCCCAGCAGCAATGACCCTGGCATGGTATTGGCACGATGATTTGCTCGATGTCGAGGTTACCACCGATGCCCCCACAACGACCGCTCCTAGTGCCCAGCTGGTTGCGCCTGACGGCAGTGTTATTCCCATTGTGTTAACCCAGCGTGATGCCCGTTTGTGGCGGGCTAGCGTAGCCGATACGCCTAATGGTGAATATGTGCTGACGGTACGCTCGGGTGCGACCCTCGTGACCCGAGGAGTGGTGATTACGCAACGGAGCGAATTGCTCAACGATGGCCAAGGGAGCGCTACGTTGAGCGCAATCGCTCAGCAAACTGCTGGGCAAGTCAATCCTGCGTTGACTACTGCCTATTGGCAGGTGCGGGGCGGCACACAATCTGCGTCATTGTCACTGGTGCCCTATTTGGTGCTGCTGGCCATGGCGCTCTTTGTGAGCGAAATAGCCCTGCGCCGCCTCAATATCCGCCTCATGCCTGCGATCCGCCCACGCGGTGCGACGGTGCCACCACCCCCTACGCCGCCTGCGCCACCAACGATTACGCCGGCACCGCCCCCTAGCCGCATCGATCGCCTACAGCAAGCCAAACGACGCGCCACCACACCAGATAAGAAGTAGGAAGTGTGAACTTGTAGAGACGCAGTCGAGCCGCAGCACACTGCGTCGTACTGCGTCTCCACCATGCAACGCATGGTGATACGAAGTAGGAAGCGTTGTCGACATTCATCGACGCACAACAATCAACAAAAGGTCTCTGCGCTCTCTGCGTGCCCTGTGCGAGATTTTGATACTACACTGCGTGAGCCACCGGGTATTTCGCATTGACCGACATTCATCGGTCACCACGACTGCACGATGGCTCTGCGCCCTCTGCGTGATCTGTGCGAGACATATGACAATCCATGTCACTAAGCCTGCGCCAACAACGCCAACACCTCACGGCGGTTGGGCATTGAGCTCTGCGCGCCGCGCCGGGTCACCGCAATCGCCGCACTGGCCGCCGCAAACCGTAACGCCACCGGCATCAACATGCCATCGTGGAGCGCTACGGCCAAGGCGCCGTTGTAGCAATCACCCGCCGCTACCGTATCGACCGCCGGTACCACAAAGGCCGGGATAATCTGTTGTTGGCCGGCATAGCTCCACACCACCCCTTGTGCACCTCGTTTAATCACTACATGTTGGGCGCCACGTTGGTGGAGCACTTGGGCGGCTGCGGCGGCACTCGCATCGTCGATGGGGGCGATGCCGGTCAAGGCCAAGGTTTCGTTTTCGTTGGGGGTAATAATATCAGCTAGGGCATACAATTCAGCCGGTAATGGTTTTTTGGGGGCCGGGGCCGGGTCGAGGATGACCATCAAGTTGCGGCGTTTGGCCAAATGTGCCGCCGTCAGCACCAAATCATACGGGATTTCGAGTTGCAACAGCAGTGATTTGCAATCATCGAGCGCGAGTGCCACGGCATCGAGGATCCCCGCCGTCATGCGCATATTGGCGCCTGACGCCACCACAATCGTGTTTTCGCCT
The DNA here is from genome assembly GCA_903889425.1 of uncultured Roseiflexaceae bacterium. Lineage (GTDB taxonomy): Bacteria > Chloroflexota > Chloroflexia > Chloroflexales > Roseiflexaceae > UBA965. The sequence continues at coordinate 12,561 of CAISXI010000195.1, forward strand.
TTATCATCGACCGTAATTAATGCCACCCCCGATGCCCCGCGGATAGTCTGCACATGCGTAATATCGACGGTATAGTCGCGCAGACTTTGGCGTAATTGTTGCCCAAAGCCATCATCACCCACCGCCCCAATCAGATGCACCGGCAAGCCCAGTTGGGCTGCGGCCACCGCTTGATTGGCCCCTTTGCCCCCAGGGACCGTCACGAAATCACTCCCCAAAATCGTTTCGCCCGGGACAGGGATATGTAGCGACCGCACCACTAAATCCATGTTGATACTGCCAAATACTGCAATACTCATCGTCATCCTCCTTTTATTTTTTTGGAAAAAACAGTCTGGCGCGACGTGAATAAGTCGCAGTTAGGGTAATACCGGTGCGCGCATTTCGTTGTTGCGCCAAGCTTGTAAGTAAGGGTATGGCGAAATTTCACCGCGCCGTACTTGCCAATCCTCAGGAGTGGTGGGGTGCGATATGCCAAAGTGCAAATGTGCTGGTGTGGGTCGTGCCGAACCAGTTTTGCCCGTATACCCTAGTAATTGCCCGGCACGTACCGTCATCCCCACTTGTAAATCAGCGGCAATAGCTTGTAAATGTGAGCCATAATAGCGCACCCCATCGTTGCCGATGATTGCCACCGCCAAACCACCACGGTCGTTTGGCTCGTTGGTGGTGGGGTCCCAGATATCTTCGAAGCTAATGTAATCAACCACACCATCCGTCACCGCCACAAATTCACTGCCTTCATCACAAAAAATATCCGTGGCCGGATAATCATGATGGAATTTGCCATAGTTGACTTCGGCGTGTTGCACCGGGAAGAAATATTGCACC
>CAISXI010000196.1 GCA_903889425.1 uncultured Roseiflexaceae bacterium
GCCAATGAAGGTCTCGCATATGCAGCGACGTTGGGATTTGGTTTGGTTGTGGCAGCCGTAGGACTTGTCCTGTTGCGCCTGCAAGCGGAGCCACCGATGCAACGGCGTGAGCACCCTGCCTTGCGTACGATGTTTCTGGCACCATTAGCTGATATCAATTATCGCCAGTTGATTATTTCTGCTACGGCATGGGCATTCGCGGTGGGGCTGGCAGGCCCGTTTTTTACGGCGTATGGTATCGATACGTTGCATATGAACTTTTCGGATCTGGCCTATATGGGGATTGTGACCAGTATTGCTTCGATGGTTTGCTACCCATTTGTAGGACGACTACAAGACCGCTATGGCGACAAAATCGTCTTGTTGGTAAGTGCAGCCTGTGTGGTGCCATTGCCCATCGGCTGGTTTTTGTCTTCCCCAGATTGGTTATGGCCGTTGTTTGGCACATCATTGTTTGCGGGGATTTTTTGGCCTGGCATCAACCAAGGATTCGCCAATTTATCGATGGCGCGCGCCCCTAGTACGGGCAAAGGAGCCTATTTGGCTGCCTATGGCGCAGTGTCGGGGATTGGCGTCGTCGTATCAGGATTACTCGGTGGGATTATCGCCGAGCTCCTCAAACACCAAGAGTTTTTTGTGTTTGGGGTCACGTTGAACCACTATGCCGTGTTGTTTGTCTGCTCGATAATCGTGCGCTTGTTGTCGGTTATTTTTGTGTTGCGGAAGCTGTAGCCCGTACGTCGATGCGTTCGACTTGGCCACTACGCATGCGACAGACATGGCTAGCGTAACGCTCGGCGGCGGGGTCATGGGTCGACATTACAATCGTAATACCTGATTGACATAATTCAGTAAACAATGTCAGCACTGCCGTCCCCCGTTGGGCATCCAAGTTGGCGGTTGGTTCGTCTGCCAGCAAAAGTTGGGGGTGGATGGCCAGTGCGCGAGCGATGGCGACTCGTTGTTGTTGGCCACCCGACAATTCGTTGGGGCGGTGGTGGGCGTGGTCTGCGATATCGAGTTGGGTCAGTGTGTGCATGATGCGTTCTTGCCAGACAGGGCGGGGTACATCGGCAATCCGCAAGGCAAATTCGATGTTTTCGTAGGCTGATGCAGTCGGAATCAAGGCAAAGCGTTGAAAAATAAACCCAATCCCGCGTCGAAAAACGGCTCGCTCACCATCACTCATGGCACCAACATCGTGATTGTTTAGCAAAATCGTACCACTATCAGGGCGATCGAGTGCCCCAATCATATTGAGCATGGTGGTTTTGCCACTGCCACTCGGTCCCATCAGTGCAATCAAACTCCCATGTTGGAATTCGGTAGAGATGTCGTTGAGCGCCCGTACTTGGGTGTCACCGCTGCCAAAGGTGCGCGTGACATGCTGTAATACAATTTTTTTCATGATTGGGAGGGTATTTCGCTGGGTGCGACGGGCTTGATTTGGATGACGCCGTCGACGATTTCGACAGTGGCACGTTGACCAATCCCGAGGCGTTGGCGGATTTCGAGGGGGATTTGCAGGCGACCGACGCTATCGATCACGATGGTTTCGATGTCGTCTTGTCCGATTTCGCTACTCGTGCGCCCATCGCGGATGGCGATGGTACGGTCGGCACTATCGGCGACACGTGGGTCGTGGGTGACCAGTACGATGGTCAGTCCATATTGTTGGCGCAGGGTGTGGAGCAACGCCAAAATCCGTTGGGCGGTGGCCCAATCGACTTCGCCGGTCGGTTCGTCGGCAAGGAGTAATGTCGGGCGACAGGCCAGGGCTGTCGCCAAGGCGACCCGTTGTTGTTGTCCGCCCGACAAGCGCAAGGGGTCGCTGTCGGCAAAGGCCGACATTTCGACGGCGGCCAATAATTCGTCGGCGGTCGTCTGAGTTTGGGCATAGGGGTGACCTGCAAGCAATGCGGGCAAGGCAATATTTTCACGGGCTGTTAGCCCTGCAACGAGGTTGCGGGTGGTCTGTTGCCACAGGAATCCCACCAGTGACCGCCGGTAGTGGGCTCGCCGTTGTTCGTTGGCGGCAACCAAATCCATGTCGCCGACGTGGAGGGTCCCGGCATCGGGACGGTCAAGGGCGGCGAGCATATTGAGGAATGTCGACTTGCCGGCACCAGAGGGCCCCACCAGCGCCACCATTTCGCCTTTGGTGACGGTCAGATCGAGTCCTTGTAAGGCAAATGTTTCGATGTCGCTACTGCGGAAAATACGCACCAGCCCGCTGGCCTGAATATATGCAGTCATAGGTTTTTCTATCACGAAAAATACACACCATTATTTTGTGGTTATCATCCTCGGGAGCATGCGCTCCCGAGGATGATGTGGTTTTTTGAGAGGTCGAGGTCGGTGACGGCGCCGAGGCTGGCACTCGAGACCAACTTGGCGGA
>CAISXI010000197.1 GCA_903889425.1 uncultured Roseiflexaceae bacterium
GCAGCCAGATTGGGGCTACCCACTTCTTCTTCGCCTTCCAGCAAAAAAGTCACGTTGCAGGGCAAATCGCCGACCACTTTGAGCCACGCTTCGAGCCCCAAAAGCTGGGCGAAATGCTGGCCTTTGTTGTCACCGGCGCCGCGTCCATAGATGCGGCCGGCGCGAATGGTGGGGGTAAAGGGGGGCGAAATCCAGGCTTCGAGCGGGTCGGGTGGTTGCACGTCGTAGTGACCATAGAGGAGCACCGTCGGCTTGCCGGGGTGTTTGTGGTAGCGTCCCACCACCATCGGCCAGCCCGCCGTGGGGTATGATTCGGTTTCGAAGCCCAGTTCACGCAAATAAGCGGTGAGCCACTCGGCGGTTTCGCCGATACCAATGCCGTGGGCACTGATACTCGGTCGGCTGACGTAGTCCATTAGGCGGGCAATTGAGGCATCGCGGTTGGCCTCGATATACGCAAAAATCTCGGGTAAGTGTGACATTATGCGGAGCTCCTGTTTGAATGCGGCAATGCGTCTATTCTACACGGACACGTCACACCATGTTGCTAGGGTAAATGTCTGTGCGTGATGCAAACAGGTGGCAATCCAGTCGCGGTTTTCGGTATATTCTGTTGCTTGCATTTCAGGAGTGTCGTCGAGATGCCATATCATTCCTTCTAGAAAGCGGTGTCGCACATAGGCGTCAATCAACACCAGCTCGTGGTTGGTTATTTCAGTGCGCCCGAAATAACCCCGTAGAAATGCGCGCAGGTTGTCACGTGTGCGCTCTTGGTGGTAGGTAATATCATGTACGACTACACCGATATCGATAAAGCGCGAGCCCCGCCCACACTCAGCCCAGTCGATGAGTGTTACTGTGTCGTCGTGAAAGACCATATTGTTGAAGTGGCAATCGGTATGCACCAATGTATGTACATCGATTTGAGCGGTATGAATCTGGAAACGGGCAATCTCTGCTGCGGCACTGGCGCGTTGTGCTGCCGTGAATTCGTGCGCATTGGTCGGGTCAAAAAGTGGTCGCGAAAAAAACAGGATATCAATGGTGTTGCAGGTGCTAGGGAGATTATCTGTGCAGCGGTCGTGGATCTGGCGAAGCTGTGTGCCGAGGCACTCTGCGTGGAAGTCTGTAGCCTTGATTCCAACCACGTCACCTGTGATATACCCGAAACGCAACACGTCATAGCCGGTAATTGTTTCGCGGTGTTGTAGGCGTGGCGTCGCAATCCCACGTCGGTGTAGATAATCGGTGTTGCTGAGCTCATGCGCCAGCTTTTGGGCATAATCTCCATGATGTGCCACAAAGCGATAGACGGATTGCTGGCGTGGTACCGTGACGGTGACTGCTTCGATGCGTTGGGCCACCTTGCTGATATCATGTGCAAAGCCATGTGATTCGGCGTATGCGCGGATGGCGATGGGGAGCGTGTGGAACATTTTGCCAAATCCTCCATGTATTATCACTCCCCATTCTAACGTGAAAAATCAGTGCTTATTCGCCTTTGCTTTTTAAGGTGCATTGATTGTGTCTATTGTCACCCTAGGTGTAGTGCTCCTGTGGCTTGTGCCTGCATCATTTCCGTTTAATCTGAATATCCCCCGATAGCGTGGTTAATTCAAGCATCACGGTCACAGGCTCATCACTTGGGCCGGTACCACCAAATTGGATGTCGCTCTTGATTTCACCTGACAAAGTACTGGCATTGACATCGGTCACAAATCCCCGGGCAATGGTGACTTCGATGTCGCCAGCAGTCGTTTTGGCGTGCACGGTGGCAGGTTGTCCCACCGCAACTTCGATGTCACCGGCGGTGCTCTGGAGCCTATTTTGGCGGGCGGCATGCGCCACCTCAATGTCGCCCGCTGTGGTGATAAGGGTCAATTCTTGTGCGGCTGCCCCGTGCACATCGATATCGCCCGCCGTGGTATGACATTGGATGGTGGTCGCCGTAGCATCGATATCGATATCGCCGGCTGCCGTGGTCGTGTTGATGGTCATATATGCCGGTGCGTTGATCGTCACGTCTACTGACGTCAATAGCGTCCATTTTGCTTTGGGCGAGATGACTTCTAAGCGATGTTGTTCACTGTCATAGCGAACCTGTATATCGCCAAGTTGTTGCGTTGCATTCATGCCATGACAATCTAATATAACTTCGATGGCGGTGCCGGTCGAGGTGGTGATTTCGATATCGCCACTATTTCCTTTGACCACTAGCGTAATCGGCTGGGTATAAGGGAATGTTTCGTGGCGGGTTTCGCTGGTGCCGATATTGACTACTTTTTGCCAAAAACTCATGATATGCTCCTGTGTCGTGAGGGGTTTGTATGCCCCAATTCATGTCGACTAACTCTTGCCTCGTCCCCGTATCGTGCTCCCAATCCCAAAACTCCCCCGTTGGCTGACCGCTGGCTGTGCCACCGCAGCGTTGAGCGTGCGGATTATCCACGTATTCGCCGAAATCCCTTCGTTGCTGGCGAATTGATCTATTCGCTCTTTTAGCTCTGTGGGTAACCGCAACGCAAAGCGGGCATCCAAATCCCCAATTGGTTCGCTGACGGGCTGACTTGGTTGGGGAGCGACGAGCTGGAGCTCGTCGGGTGTCATCCGGAGTTCTAGGACGAGCGCTCCGGCGAGCTGATTGTGTTCGGCCACCAACAACGCAATCTGCTCGATGAGTCGTTGTTGCAAAATGGGTGACATGGCGGGCATCAAGCGCTCAGTCATCTGGGCCATCTCGGGGCCACCCAACTGCCCGAGACTAATCAAATCACTGTGAAGGCGCATCAGGTAATGTGATGTATTCATGATATCATTTTAATATCATTTTGAATTAAAGTCAATAGTGTTTTACAACAAAGGGGCAACACAGCGGATTGTGCAAACCGAGGTAGTGGCATGGAGTTGAAATGGAGAATTATTGAATGGAACACGGTGAGCAGTACGTGAAAATATAAAGCTAACATATATCAAAATGTGAGCACATTTTTGTGATAAATAGTATAATAAAATATACTAATAATTTAAGGAAGAACGGAGATGCTATTGTGCAAATAGAACCGACTACATCAGAACAACCGAATCAGCCAACTACGATATATGTATCGAATCAAGGAGTTCGGCTGCATGTGACGACAATCGGGGATCGTACCAAGCCAGCATTGATGCTATTGCATGGCTTTCCCGATTGTAGTATTGGGATGATGGCGGTCGCGCATGAATTAGCGCATGATTATTTTGTGATAGTGCCTGATGGGCGTGGCATCAATTTTTCTGATGCCCCTGCAGATGTCGCAGCCTATAAAATTGAATTATTGGTATCTGACGTCATCGCCATTGCGGATGCGCTTATCCCCGGTCAACAATTTGTGCTGGTGGGGCATGATTGGGGCGGGGCGGTGGTGTGGGCCACGCTGAGCTTGTTCCCCGTATATATCGTGCGGGCAGTGATTTATGCAGGACCGCACCCAGCAGTGTTCCTCGATGCTATCACCCATGACGAAACGCAACAGCGGGCGTCGTTATATATGCATGCGTTGCGCCAACCTGATTTTGAAACGACATTTAGTCAAGATAATTATGCGTTACCAATACAGGTATTTGGGATCACGCTAATGTCTGATACGAAAAAATCACAGATGATTGCTACGTGGCAGCGTCCCGGCCGAGTCACGGGCGCCTTGAATTGGTACCGGGCTGCCGAATTTGTGATGGTCGGTGGTAACTGTAATATCCCTATTCCCGATGGCCGCGTGCCGGTACGGTTGTTGTGGGGGGAACTTGATGGTGCATTGTTGCCAAGTCTTGCCGTGCGTCATCTCTCAACGATGCCGTGGATTGAGTTGCAAATATTGGCCGGAATGTCTCATTGGTTCCCCCACACGCATCCTGTTCAGTGTGCAGATCTCATTCGTCGTCCTTAGGTCTATGAGTGGGAATGGGTCGCTTCGAGTGGGAATGTCTGCACTGCGGCCCCGGCAATAATTGCCAGCCAAATCGTCATCATAATGATGCGTGCAGGCACTTGGCGCAATGTGGGCCACGGTAAGCGTGCCATCGTATACCAGACGTTGAGTGCCAAATGAATAGCTAGTGGTGGCCAGGCAATCGCCATGAGTATTTGGCTCGCACCGAGGGCTGGTATCGAAAAAATCGGCGTGGTGATGAGTAATACTAACCACGCATCAAAAATATACACGTCCCGCAGATTGCGGAATCGCAACGTGGGCCAACCGTGCATTTTGATGGCTACAATGGCATGAAATGTCATCCAGATAAAGCTCGTCATGAAAAAATAACGGGGGATGAGATCCATCTGCATCAGGCCACCATCACCGTGACGGTGTGGGTAGATGTAGTGGATGACTACGTAGCCAATCCCAAAAAACCACGACAAATAACGATTCCAGACAATCACGTTTTTGAAATTCATATCATTCCCTATGCGTATTCAGTCAGATTTATTATTACAGACGCCAAAATAATTCCACAGGTTCCCTCTATCGGCGCAACGCGACGATGAGATGCACAACGAACGCACGATTTGATACGGTACTATGGTGAGATGCAGTGGGTGATTTTATAAATAGATGAGTTTTGGTGGGGGAGACAACACGCTGGGGATGTGCCCTGATCGGTGACACACACGCCACACCAATGCTTCGCTCGCCAACACCACACACAGTATTCCTAACGTAACGAGGAAGAAATGACTAAGGTGGGTGAGTGTGGCATAGTCGATGGGTAAGGGTGATTCTTGCGTTGTATGCTGCGTACAGACGTAGTGTGAGCTGCCGATGCGCTCAGTGTGGTTGGTGTGACAATGCACAATACACACCACATTGATGCCAATCGCGACCCAGATGACTACCCACATCAGTAGTGTTTGTACAGTTCGTGTACGCATGCCCAGATTATAGCATTTGCGAAGGAGGAAGTCGAAAGTCGAAAGTCGAAAGTGACCTTGCATCCCAACGTCATTCCATGCCGGGTGCGAGCACCCAGCCCCCAACGTCATTCCATGCCGGGTGCGGGCACGCATCCCCCAACGTCATTCCATGCCGGGTGCGGGCACGCATCCCCCAACGTCATTCCATGCCGGGTGCGGGCACCCGTAGCGTGGAATCTCCGTGGCGTGCCATACGATTATTGGATACGCAAGGGCGTTGCCCTGTGCTATGGCATATCGCCCCGTTGGGGCTAGCGCATGATTGGATTTGACAAATTCATATATAGTTGTATAATGCAACTAATATATAGTTGTATGGAGCAACTAATGACAAAAAACGAAGTACAGGCGCAGGTTTTTCAAGAGCAGTTGATGCAGTTCGTGCGGGGATTGGGGTTACACCGCAGTGATGCGACGCCGTGTGGATTCCCGGTATCGCTGGCTGAAGCGTGTGCATTGGTGGCACTCCGCAACGAGGAGCCGTTGTCGCAACGTGAATTGGTACGGGCCTTGAATCTCGAAAAGAGCACGGTCAGTCGCATGGTAGTGGAATTAATCGATCGTGGGTGGGTGGTGCGTGAGCGTGACGTCAGCGATGCCCGTGTGCAGTTGATGCGCCGCACTCCAGCCGGTGTAACGGCCAGTGATGCGATTGTGCAGGCTCGTAACCACCGCTTCGGGGAATTATTGGAGCGGATTGATCCGATTCGGCGTCAGCAAGTCGTTGATGCGATGATTGTATTAGCAGAGGCGGTGAGTAATGACACTATGGCAACAGATTAGTCAATGGTGGCAGACAGCATCAGGAGCAACCACGCGGATTACCGCTACTGAATTGCAGGCAATGATAACTGCCAAAACTCCAATTTATTTGCTCGATGTGCGTTCGTCACAAGAATTCAGACAAGATGGACATATTGCTGGTGCGCATTTAATCCCGCTCGGTGAATTGTCGGGGAAGCTCGCCCAAATCCCCCAAGACCGGACCGTGGTCTGTATCTGTCGCTCAGGAGCCCGTAGCAGTGCTGCATTGAGCCAATTAGCACAGGCGGGTTTTACGAATGTTCGTAATTTATCTGGTGGTATGATGGGATGGAATCGGGCGAATTTGCCCACCACCAGAAAGTAGCACCTATGAAGTCGATGAGTCGAACCGCTTGGATTGCTGTGATTGCATCAGTGATTGTGGCCGTGGCAATCGTGTTGTTGATTCCCTATTATGGGATTACCGGCGGGCATACCGAACATGCAGGCATGGCTGATATGTCAGGTATGGACCACGACGTACTGATGAATGACGCTGGGCATGATTTCATTGAGATGCCCAACGGCATTGAAGTCCGTCTGACTACCCTCAAACCAGATGACCAGACCATCATCGCCACCATTCGTGCCCATATGCAAGCTGAATTGACCCGCCATCAAACTGGTGATTTTAGTGATGCGATGAGCCCGTCGAGTGCCCCGATTGCGAGCCAGCTCGCCCCCTTTGCGGCAGATATTACCATCAGTTATCGCGATACCCCGGTCGGTGCGGCGTTACAGTTTGCGAGCCCCAAATCAGACGTGGTGGAATTGTTACACCAATGGGCCCAAGCCATGGAACAAGATCACGGTGGCATGCATAGCATGCCGTAACAGGGAGAGTGAAATGAATCGTAATCGACGGATGTTATTGTTGGCACCACTGGTCCTTGGCTTGTCTGCGTGTGGTGCTAGTACTCCAAAACCCGCTGCCCAAACGGGCAAACAGGAGCAATTACCAATGAACATGACTGTAAATGACCTTGCGACCCGACTCGATCGTGGTGACGACCTACTCGTACTTGACGTACGCTCGCCCGAAGAATTCGTCCAAGACGGCCACGTCCGGGGCGCTACTTTGATTCCATTGCCTGACCTGGCAATGCGCCTCAACGAAGTCCCCACCAATCGCCCGATTGCCTGCTTTTGTCGTTCGGGCAACCGTAGCCAAGTCGCTGCCGATTTGCTCCGCAATAGTGGCTATGCCAATGTGTCGAATGTGCTCGGTGGCATCAAAAGCTGGCGTGAAGCAAATTTACCAACAGAATTTTAATCGCTGATTGTTATTGCCTTTATCTTACAGTGTCAAAATCATTGAGGATAAAGGCAATTTTTAGATACTACTAAAATTCTATTGATTATATAGGATTTTAGGGGTATGATAGAACACAAGCAGTATAAGTAGGGTAGCGTAGGAGGGTTGAGATGATTTTTCGACAATTATTACACGAGGGTCTCGCCGCGGCATCGTACCTGATTGGGTGTGTGGCGAAAGGAGAGGCAGCGGTAGTTGATCCGTCGTTAAGTGCTGAAACCTACACCGCGTTAGCCGCCGAAAAAGGCTTGCAAATAGTTGCTGTGTTCGAGACGCATATGCACGCAGATTTTTTCTCAACGGGGCGAGCGATTGCGGCGCTGACGGGGGCAACGATTTATGCGCCCCGCTTGGCAGATGTGCAGTTCCCCCATCAGCCCATCGATGATGGTGATATGGTCAATATCGGCAATTTGGTGATACGCGCAATGCATACCCCAGGCCATACCCCCGAGCATACCGCATATGTGGTGAGTGATACACCACGGAGCAACGAGCCCTGGTTTGTCTTGACCGGTGATTCGTTGTTTGTGGGCGATGTAGCGCGGGTTGATTTGGTGAGCTTGGCCGGCACGGGCACTGATGTGTTGTATGCCAGTTTACAAAAAATAATGACCTTGGCCGATGATGTCGAAGTCTATCCCGGGCATTTTGGCGGCTCGGCCTGTGGTGGGCGCGCCATGAGTGGCAAAGTGTCCAGCACGATTGGTTTTGAGCGCCGGCATAATTGGGCTTTGCAAGCACCAGACTATGCTACGTTTGATACATGGATGCGCCGTGATGTCCGCGAAGTGGTCGAAGCTATTTTGATCCATCGCAACACCAACCGTGGTGAATTGCCGCTTCCATTGGGGTATTATGGCCAACATGCCCAAGGGCTCAGCGAGCAACAAATCGTGACGGCGAGTGCTCAAGGTGCAGTCGTGATTGATGTGCGTGCCCCGGGGTTGTTTGCCAAAGGCTATGTTGCCGGCGCAATCAATATTCCCTACCAACGGGAAGCGATGGTGCTCCGTTTGACCGCATTGGTGGCAGCGGGGGCACAAGTGATTGTGTATGCCGACACGATAGCCACTGCCGAAGTCGCTGCCGAAATTGCGCGTCAGGCTGGGTACCACGTGTTGGGGGTAAGTAATGCCAAATTGACTAGCGTGGTGCAGTTACCCGTGATTACCATAGATGAATTGCATGAGGCAGTGCTTCATGGTTCTCATGTGTTGGATGTGCGTGATGCCCACGAGCATGCCAAAGGGGTAATCGATGGTGCGTTCCTGGTACCACATTTGACCTTGGCACAGGTTGCTGCCTCGTTGCCGGCGGTGGCGTGGTATATCGTCTGCGAAAGTGGTCAACGTGCCACCATTAGCGCGTCATATCTGCTCCACAATGGGCATACGGTGGCGGGGGTGATTACGCCTGGGGGGATGAGTGATTACAATGCGCACTACGAAGCAGGAAGTATTACGAAGTAGGAAGTGTAAAGTAGGAAGTATAAAGTGACGCATGGGCGATTGGTCACGGCACAGCCGTTGCTAATCGCCCATGTGTCTATGACCGCTGTGCATCCTCTGCGCCCTCCGCGTCCTCTGTGCAAGACAATAAAAATGAAAAATTGCACAAACATTTACTTGACGCTATCACAATAAAAACGCCTCTGCGCCCTCCGCGTCCTCTGTGCGAGATAATGGCATACCACGGAGATTCCACGCTATGGGTGCATGCACCCGGCATGGAATGACGTTGGGGCTGATTCTGCGTCCTCTGTGCAAGACAATAAAAATCTCCGCAACACAAGATAAATTGGGGATTATCAAAATTAAATACTTATGCTAAAGTGTAAACATATTTATAAAAAAAGGAGCATGCTATGTGGCGTTGGGTTATCGGAATCGTATTGCTGATGGGGTTGAGTATACCGGTTATTGCGTTAGCCACAGATGATGGGCAGCCACCGGCGCCGACGCCGGTGCGTCAGGGCGCACTTGTGTCGCAAGCACGTGTGGGGCAACCCCGCTTGGCGTTTGATGAGCATGCCAAACTGATTTCGTTTGATGATAACTATCCATTTGTCGAGAAGTTTATCATGACCGATGTGGTAGACATCGCACTCGATCCACATGACCAAGTATGGGGGGCCATTGATAAGCAACAAATACCTATGGTCTGGTATCGTAATGGGCTTGGATTCGCACAGTATAGCGGGAATGAGTATTGCAATAATTCATATGTCCGGACATTAGCCCTATCGATTTCACAAGCCGGGTGTATTTATGCATCGAGTGGTAATATAAACACCTATGCAAATGCTGAATGGTTTACGGGTTACAACGTCGATGTATCGTCGTATCCGCTGATTGCCTCCTACATTCGCTCTCATGCAATTGAGTCAGAATGGGGCTTGGTGCATGGCTTGGTGTTGACCGAAGACGGCATGTTACGGCCAGTTGGCTTTACTATGAATGGTCAAGCGAGTGCGGGTTCAACGGCAGATGTAGGGGCATGGCCACGCTCTTTTGACGCCGGTGACATCCATTCGATTGCGGTCCGTGCCAATGGCTCGGTGGTGGTGTGGGGTGGTGACGTCATGGGCGGAGGGAGTGATCCGTATTGTGTGCGGACGATTCCTGCTGGTGCCACCAACGTCGTCAAAGTTGCGGCGGGGTCATATCACAACCTAGCATTACGTAGCGATGGGACGGTGGTAGGTTGGGGTGGATTTGGAGCGAGTTGTGGGCCGGGGACGGTTGTTTACCCCGCAGAAGCCAATGTACCAAATGGCTTAACCAATATCGTCGATATTGCCGCTGGTGATGGGGTGTCGGCTGCACTCAAGGCGGATGGGACAGTGTATGTGTGGGGTAGCCGCTGTGTTGCACCAACGGTTAGTCAACCATTGCCGCCTTGTACTCTAGCGAGCAAATTGAGTGGTATTGTCAAAATCCAAGTTGCATCGCTGGGTATGAATCACGTCCATGTAGTGGCAATGGCAGCCAACCCCGTGGTGCGTAGTGTCATGCGCTGTATTGGGAGCACCACACCATGCACCACTGACCCCACCTTGCCTATTTCGGGTGGGCGCATCATGATTACGGGTGAATATCTCCGGAATACCCTTGTAATGCTGGATAACAAAACAATCCAAGCAAATATGATTACCTATGATTCCAACAATACCATGTATGTGTCACTGCCTGGGCACATTTCAGGCAGTGCCAATCTCGCGATTATCGGCAGCAATAATGTGCCCGTTAATGTCACGGTGCGCTATAGCGGTGCAATCGCTACGCCGACATTTACGGCAACGGCGACGGCCACGCGGACGCGTACGAATACTCGGACGGCGACGGCTACCCTTTCTCCTACAAAAGTACCCAAATCAAACGGGGGGCTTAGTCCCACGGTAACAACAACCCGGACGGCGACGGCCACCCGGACTGTCACGTTGACCAAAACGGCCACCCGCACGCGGACTGTCACGCTGACCAGAACGACCACCCGCACCAAAACAGCGACAATGACCCGTTCGGCTACCCGCACCAGTACTGCGACGCGCACGATTGGGCGTTAACACTGCGATAAAATCAAAACACCGCGGCCAGACACATTGCCTGGTCGCGGTGTTTGGTGTAACGGGGGTTATTCTTCGTCACCACCAATGACGAATGTGAATCCAAAGCGGTGGCGGCGTTCGAGGATGCGGTATTGCTCGAGGGTGTCGGGGCCACAGCTGGCCGTCCCTACGCCACGATGGCGGTGATCAATGTTAATGAACACGTTATCGCGTGGAGAGAGGTCGGTGGTATGCATGGCCGCAAATACATCAGCACTGGTAAATCGGCTAGCCGAAAATTGGAAGGTATCATCGCTGACAATTTTGAAGCGACTGCCACGATTATTGTCAAAGATGACGCTACTGACATCGGTGCGCAAGCCATGTTCTTGGGGCATGATGTAGGGCACATAAAACTCATCGACATCATGGCTATAGCGGCTAATCAAGGCTGAGGCGTTGCGATCGGGGTAGTTTTCCCATGGGCCACGACCGAGCCACGAGACGGTGCGATATTGGAGCGGGATGGCGAGGGTGACACCAATCCGGGGCATATCGACGAGTTCGGTATTGAGCTTAACGTAGTGTTCGACATGCAAATTACCTTCGTTGTTCATCGTGTAGGTAATGGTATGACGAATGTCGCCGGGTTTGCCGCGGCCACTACCATAATAGGTAAAGCTGATTTTGGAGCCGATTTGTTCGATATCGTTGAGGGAGAGCTTGATTTTGTCGATACCCAATGCCCGCCAATTACGCAGGTTCGGCGAGGGGTGATCGGGCCACAATTTGAGGCCATCGTTGTCGATGGTCGCCCGCCAGAGTTGCAAGTGTGGTCCTTGACTGATGAAGTTGCGGCGGGGGGTGCCGTATGACAATAATTCACCAGTGGTGGCGTCAAAGCGGGCCTTGACACGGCCTGACTGGAGGGTGATTTCTGTGATATCGCGTTTGAGGCGGGCACCACGACTATGCTCGACTTGGTTGCTTGGCTGCTGCACCACATGTTGATCCCATGCCACTTCGTGGCGAATGGGGGCGTATTCCGAAGAACGGCGCTTACGGAAGCGGAAGGTGATAGTCATCAAATTGGTAGGGTAGGTGGCTTGGACAGTAGCCAGCATCGCGATTTGCACGTCGCGGCTGGTGCGGGCGGTCAAGCCCCGAATATTCAAAATCCCTTCGGCTA
>CAISXI010000198.1 GCA_903889425.1 uncultured Roseiflexaceae bacterium
ATCGATTAAACACTACAGCCACGTGCCAGCCGGCACTTCACCGATTTCGTTGGCGGCAATGGCATGTTGGCGGAGCTCGGCCAGCTCGCCACACCCTTTGCTGGCAGGGAACACCTTGCCGGGATTGAACAATTCACGGGGGTCAAACGAGCGGCGTAGCCCGGCCATGGCGGCCAAGTCAGCCGTGGTAAACAAAATATCCATGTAGTCGCGTTTTTCGACGCCAATCCCATGTTCACCACTTACCACGCCACCGAGGCGCACCGATTCTTTGAGGATTTCGGTGGCGGCACCGAGGGCGCGCTCGAGTTGGGCACGGTCACGGCGATCAAACAAAATCAACGGATGCAAATTGCCATCACCGGCATGGAACACGTTGGCGATGGGTAGGTGGAAATCACGTGATACATCGCCGACATGCGCCAAAATAGTCGGCAACTTGGTGCGAGGCACCACCGTATCCACCAAATAATAGCTAGGCGACAAGCGGCCCATGGCACCAAAGGCGTTTTTGCGGGCGGCCCAGACTTGGGCCTGCTCGGCCGGGGTGGTGGCGGGGCGGACTTCGATGGCGCCGTGGTCACGACAAATCTGGGTCACATCGCGCAACAAATCATCGAGTCCTTCATCGACGCCGTCGATTTCGATGAGCAGGGCCGCACCCGCACTTTCGGGGAGTCCTAGTTTATACATGCCGTTGACCGCTTTGATGGCCAGTTTGTCCATCATTTCGAGGGCGGCGGGAAGCAGACCACGGGCGATGATAGTCGAGACGGTTTGTGATGCTGAGGGAATATCGGGGAAGAGTGCCAGCACGACCCGCAACGATTCGGGCAAGCGGGTCATACGCACCCAGGCTTCAGTGACGATGCCAAACATCCCTTCGGAGCCGGTCATCACCCCCGCCAAATCATAGCCGACGGTATCGACACTGCCATTACCCGTCCAAATCAGTTCGCCATTGGGGAGCACGGTGCGCAACGCCAGCACGTGGTTGGTGGTCATGCCGTACTTGAGGCAGTGTGGGCCACCGCTGTTGTTGGCGATATTACCACCGAGCGTGCAGGCTTTTTGGCTCGAAGGGTCGGGCATAAAGGCATAGCCGTAGTTGGCGAGGTGTTGCGATAATTCCCAGTTAATCACACCGGGTTGCACGAGGGTCCGTTTGTTGCGGGTATCGACCTCGAGCACCTTGTCCATGCGGGTAGTGGCAATCACAATCCCACCATGGATGGGGGTGGCACCACCCGACAAGCCGGTACCGGCACCACGGGCCACCACGGGTACACCGGCAGCCACGGCGAGTTTGACCACTGCGGCGGTTTGGCTACTCGAGCGGGGTAATACCACTAGATTGGGGGCATGCAGATCCATCACACAGCCATCGGCTTCATAGGTAAGCAATGCGGCTGCGCCGTCAATTACACCATCGTGACCGACAATTGCCCGGAGGGCGGTCACAAGTTGGGCTAGTTGTTGCATAGTAGTTCACTTCATTCGTATATCTCTCTATGGTGCATTATACCTAATACCTATGTCACGCAATGTACTATCCAAATGATGTAGTCCGTATGATTATTCGTGTGGGCCACGTGGCCCACACGAGTGGTAGTTGCGTGAACTGGTGTAAATTCCGGATGTATGATGTGGCGTGACGTTGATGTGTTGGTTATGTTCTTTTTGTGGTACGATTCATATGTGTATATCAGGTATGCGATTATATAAAATTGTGTACACGTGCAATGATACTATGAAGTGTGCTTCTTTTGTAATATTTTATGGTTAAATATGGATCAACACAGCGTCGGGAAATCAGTAGGTCAGCGAATTGCAGTATTTGTTGTAACACAGCGTCAAAACTTTGCGCTCCTCCTTGGTATCTGTGGGATTATCGGTATAGCATGGCTGTTGTTTCATACCCAGTATCCCCCATATTCCTTCACCGACAACTACGCATTTGTAGGGTTTTGGGAGCCCGATCAATTCACCCCCCCCAATAGTACATCTGCAAGGCAATACCGTTGGAGTTCCCAAAAGAGTCGTATTCGCTTTCAGACCCAGTGGAGCGATTTGCTCCCAGGGACTTGTAGTAATCACCAAATCACCACGCTATTGGTGTTTGCGCCGGCAAACAGCGGTGCAACGGTGACACTCGATAATGCGACGGCAACAGTTGATGATCGTCCTCACCGCATTAAATTGTTGCAATGTCAACAACCATCCTTCGCAATCAGTAGTACGACAAATTTTGTGGCGACGCCAGACGAATCGCGTCCCATCACGTTTGCGCTTTATGCCATATCGCGTGAACTCGTGCGCAGTACGGGGTTTTGGTGGGTATCCTTTATTGTGATACTTTGTGCAATCGGACTGGTAAGTGGATTGATATGGGCAAACCTTGCACTCATTCATGAACCCCAAAAACTCCCCTGGACAGTGTTATTGACACTCATGACAATGGGTATCTGGACACAATTTCGCGTGGTGAGTGGCGAAATGATTTATATACTGGGAGGAGTATTCCTCACCGTGTATCTGCTTCGCCCACACGTTGCCCCGCGATTTTATCGTTGGATTTTACTTGCGTTCCTGATTGGTATTCCCCTCGTGCGTATTGGCATCATGCAATGGTATGGTGGATTTGACTGGGATGTTGCCACGCCGATACGAATCAATCAAGATATGCCACACATGTATCAACCATATTTATGGTGGTTTTGTTTTGTGGTAAGTGCGAAACTCATGACGTGGCTCCAGCCAATCTCCATCAAACCTGATGGGCTGTGGTGGGGGCTGCTGTTGTTTATCGTGACGACACTACAAAGCATTTCTGGATTTTGGAATGCGACCGGATGGTCAAATACACTAGATATTACTGCAATTCATCAGTGGTCTGAAGTCGGTGCGCTGTTGGCACATATGCGGATTGCCATACCACCGATTTTGTTAATCATCGAATATGCGATTTATGACTCCCCCGTATTAAAAATGCTCTATGAATTATGCCTACCACGTATTGCTATAGGCATATGTATCATGCTGTGGTTTGGTGCTAGTGCAGCTGTGCAACAGCAACGGAATATCCGCATCATCGGCAGTATATTAGTAGGTATCACGGTTATCCTCATCAAGGGAAGACTCAATTTCTTCATTTATGACGTCTTGACCAGTTTCTTTTTTGTGGTGTATTTTCAGCTATTGATCCGTCAAAAATTCACGCCCATACAGGCATTTATGCTCGGGACCGTATTAATG
This sequence comes from uncultured Roseiflexaceae bacterium, assembly GCA_903889425.1. GTDB lineage: Bacteria > Chloroflexota > Chloroflexia > Chloroflexales > Roseiflexaceae > UBA965. Next base: position 3,256 of record CAISXI010000198.1, read on the forward strand.
TGTTTTGATATGATGCGACCCTTTACGATGCTCTTTGTGCCATTATTAGTGGTACTTGGTGCCTATCACATCTACAAAACGCATGGCTGGCAACGTGTGTTGTATTTTTGTGCCCCATTGATCGTGTTGGTTGTGTGGCATGCAAATCATATATTCGTATTGGGGCAATTGAATTGGACAAATCATGCCGGATTTAATATTTGTCATGCCTGGCCATGCCCTGATGTACCATTATTACCTGAAGCGCCACCCCTCGGCCCCGGGTTGTGGCCCAATATCAATACGGCCGTACATCAAGTCAATAGTCAGCGGTTACTGCATGCGTTTTTTGTGCAACTGCAAACGACTCCCGAAATAATCATGCCGACATTGTGGCGGTTAGTGCAAAATAATTTATTTATCACACGCACTGCAGAAGACCCGATTCATCCAATCATTGCAGGTGTTTTTACCACTATCTACGTGAGTGGTATCGTGTTGCAGATGTATGTGGTGGCTCGTGGCCTGCGTAAATTCCGTTTGCAGTCATGGGCGCAGTGGTTTAGTGTGCCAGCGTATGTTTCGTTTTGGTATGCGGTGTGCCTTTTGTGTATGATTTTGATTACCACATTTACTGAATCTGGCGAAAACTACCGCTGGATTATTGGATTTACATTGATTCTGGGGTATCTCCCCGATGATGTGTTTAGGTATCCACCAAAACCGACTGACATTGCGCCAACTCGTATACAGGCGGATATTGCGCAATAAGAAATTTTTTCAAGTATAGCGCCAAAAATTTGTGTGGTGATGCTTCGCTCGATGCCAGCGCTCAACGATGGCTTGCGAAATGATTCAGAAACTCCATACGTGCACCGTATGCGTACCTTTGTGGTGGCGATGCAGCAGTTGCTGCGATAATTGCGAAATATGAATACATTATTAGTTTTGAAACAATTTTCGCATTTAATACACAAAAAATATTATAATCATATTGTGTCACACAAAATGTGTAGACTGACACCACACTAAAGAAAGGGATGTTATCACAATGACAAAATCACGTGTACCGCTGATTATGGGCGGATTGGTCGTCGTTGGTGTACTCGCCGCGCTCGGGTATGGTTATACCCAATATCAGGCCCAATCGACGCCTGCCAGTACCAAACCAGCTACCGCACATTGGACGTACGAAGGCGAAGAAGGTCCGGCGAATTGGGGGAAACTCGACCCAGCTTATACGTTGTGTAGCGATGGTAGTGCCCAGACCCCCATCGACATCACGAACCCGGTCAAGAAAGACATTGTCGACCCGGTATTCGGGTACCAAAATGGCGCTGTGGGTATCACCAACAATGGCCATACCATCCAAGCAGTGGCAGCGGATGGCAATACGATTACCCTTGATGGTCAGGTATTCACCCTGGCCCAGATGCATTTTCATGCACCAAGTGAACATGCCATTAACGGCAAAAAATTCGCTATCGAGGCGCATTTTGTGCACAAAAACAGCGATGGCAAACTGGCAGTGGTAGGGGTAATGCTCGACGAAGGTAGTAGTGACAGCGCAGCCTGGGAGCCATTTGTGCAGTCACTCGGGACCGTCAAAGGGACTGATGGGACTGCAACCCTTGATTGGGGGCAATTATTGCCGACGAGTACGTTGACGTATCAATACGCCGGTAGTCTCACCACGCCACCTTGTTCTGAAGGGGTGCATTGGGTATTGATGCAAGACGTGGTACAACTCAGTGCACGTCAGATTGCGGCGTTTACGGCGGCATATGATGGCACTGATCGCCCCCTCCAACCAGTTGGCAATCGTGAAATTGCTGTCGATGTGAGTGGGAATTAAGGTTTATACTGCCCCTCGGTGAAAACAACCAAGTAGCTGCGGGGAAATTTGTGCATGTATTACCACAAAACAAACATTTGTTGCATTGACGAAAGCTGATAAATCTACTAGAATACTCATCACATACATTTAATAATCAATTGTTTGATGCATTCCAATGGATTTGACAATATGGTTGTGTGTATGTATCAGATTTCCGTTCTCTTCGAAAGGATCAGAACACCATGCAAATTGCTTCTTCATGGAAGCGCAGTGCAGCCCTTTTGGCAGCTGCCCTGTTGTTGCCGTTGCTCGTGGCCTGTGGTGGTGCAGCTCCTGCTGCCGAGCCCACTGCTGCCGAACCAACCGCAGCCGCCGCCGAACCGACCGCCGCTCCAGCCGAGCCCACTGCTGCTCCAGCTGAGCCCACCGCCGAACCTGTTGCCGAGAAGGATTCGACCCTCAACATCCTTTACTGGCAAGCTCCTACCATTTTGAACCCTCACTTGGCATCAGGTACCAAGGACTTTGACGCCGCTGGTGTCATCCTTGAGCCACTTGCTCGCTACAATGAGAAGGACGAATTGGTTCCTTACTTGGCCGAAGAAATCCCAACCTTGGCAAACGGTGGCGTTGCTGCAGACAGCATGAGCGTCACTTGGAAGCTCAAAAAGGGTGTGAAGTGGTCAGACGGCAGTGATTTCACCGCTGAAGACGTTATCTTCACGTGGCAATATGCGTCAAACGAAAAGACGCCTGCCACCACTGCGTCGAACTACAACGGTATTGCCAACATCGAAGCCGTCGATGCCAACACCGTCAAAATCACGTGGAAGGCCGCCAACCCAGATCCGTATGTTGCTTTCGTAAGCTACTCGGGTCAAGTCATCCAAAAGAAGCAGTTTGAAAAATGTATCGGCGAAGTCTCAATGACTGATGCCGCTTGTCAAGCTGCCAACTTGGCACCAGTCGGCACCAACGCCTACATGTTGAAGGAATTCAAACCAGGCGATGTGGTCGTATATGTCAAGAACCCTGCATACCGCGATGCTGCCAACACCTATTTCGACACCGTCGAAATCAAGGGTGGCGGTGACGCCGCTTCAGCTGCTCGTGCCGTTTGTGAAACCGGCGAAGTCGACTACAGCTGGAACTTGCAAGTACCAAAGGCCGCCCTCGAGCCCATTCTTGCCGCTGGCAAGTGTGAAGCCGTTGCTGGTGGTTCATTCGGCGTCGAGCGTATCGTCGTCAACTTTGCCAATCCTGATTCCGCTTTGGGTGCCAAGCGCTCAGAGCCCGATCAGCCCCACCCCTTCTTGACCGACCTCAAGGTTCGTCAGGCCATCAACAAAGCCATCGACCGCAAAGCTATTGCCGAGCAGCTCTATGGTCCTACCGGTGTCGCCAATTGTAACATCTTGGTTGTACCAACCTCTGTTGATTCGCCCAACACCACCTGTGAGCGCGACGTCGAAGGCGCCAAGAAGTTGCTTGACGAAGCCGGTTGGAAGGATGAGGGCGGTGCACGCACCAAGGACGGCAAGGCAATGACCTTGTACTTCCAAACCTCAATCAACACCCTTCGCCAAGGCGAGCAAGCCATCATCAAAGCCAATTTGGCTGAAGTTGGTATTGCCGTCAACCTCAAAGCTGTTGACGCCGGCGTCTTCTTCTCCGGTGACCCGGGTAACGACGACACCTTGAACAAGATGTTCGTCGACATCCAGATGTACACCAACGGCCCTTCAGGCCTCGACTCACAGCCCTACCTCGAAGGTTGGACCTGTGCCAAAGTCAACTCAGCCGAAGGTAGCTGGAACCAAGGCAACGACGGCCGCTACTGCAACAAGGACTATGATGCATTGTTTGCCACATATGCAAAAGAAACCGATCCTGCAAAGCGCACCGAAATGGCCATCGGTTTGAATGACTTCCTCATCAACGATGTGGCGCTCATTCCGTTGATCAATCGTCGTACGCCAAACGCCAAAATCATTGGTTTGAATGGGCCAACCCACAACACCTTTGACTCAGGCCTTTGGAACATCCACGCCTGGTCAAAGTAGTCTAATCCTCTGCGGAGGTTGGCAATTGCCAACCTCCGCATCTTCTCATCTCCCCCCCTCTTTCCCTTTTTTTCTTTCATATTTAGTTACGTGGAGGGCCACTCCATGACCCAATACATTGTTCGTAGAATACTTGTTGCTATTCCAACATTAATGTTGATTAGCATGATTATTTTTGCGGTACTTGCACTCGCACCAGGCGACCCGCTTGCACAATTCGCACTCAATCCAGCCATTCCAATGGAAACGCGTCAGCGGATCCGTGAATCATTTGGGCTTGATAAACCATGGTATATCCGCTATGTGAAGTGGATTTCTTCGATGACTCAAGGCGACTGGGGTTTTTCGTTTTCGACCAAATCACCCGTCATCGACATTGTATTCCAACGCGTCCCACAGACACTGCAAGTGGTCGGGATTGCGTATTTAATTGCGGTCATTATTGCCATACCCATTGGGATCATATCGGCGGTCAAACAATATTCGTTTTTTGACCAGCTAGCTACCCTATTGGCATTTGTGGGTGGCTCATTGCCGTCGTTCTTTACGGGTTTGTCATTTATGCTCATATTTGCTATTAACCTCCAATGGTTCCCGATGGTATTTAGTTCGACAATTGAGCTAAATAGTGCAGCGTCACTGTGGCAGATAATCAAACAAATGATTATGCCTATTTCGGTATTAGTCGTACAGCAAACTGCCTCACTAACGCGTTTTATGCGTTCGTCGATGCTCGATAATTTGCCGCTCGACTACGTACGCACCGCCCGTGCCAAAGGGCTCAAAGACAATACCGTGGTTATCCGGCATGTCGTGATTAACAGTATCATTCCGGTAATTACCTTGATTGCACTTGGGATTCCGGGGATTTTTGCGGGTGCCATCATTACCGAAAATCTCTTCCGGGTGAACGGATTAGGTCAGTTACTCGTCACGTCCATTCAAAACTCCGATACCCCAGTGGTCATGGCGTTGGCATTTATTTTTTCGATTTTGGTGGTCATTTTCAATTTAATTGCCGACATTCTCTACGGGATACTCGATCCACGGGTCAAATATTCGTAGACGGATAATCCTACTAGCATAAGGTATTGATTATGGCAACAACTGTCCCAATAAGCGATGCCATCAACGCATTAGCCGAAGCCAATAATAGTAAAGTGACACGCACCCTTTGGGGTGATGCATGGCGCCGTTTTCGTAAACACAAATTAGCCATGATGGGGCTGTTTATTATTGTGTTTTTGATTATTACGGTACTCGTCGGTCCAACTTTTTGGACTGTTGACCGTGATGCGCTTGACTTTGCCTATACCATGAGCAATCCGATTCCCGAGCATCCGTTTGGCTCTGACGAACTAGGACGCGATTTGTTGGCCCGAGCCCTCTACGGCGGGCGCATTTCGTTAGCAGTCGGTGTAACGGCCATGTTGATTGCCGTATCACTGGGATCAATTATCGGTGCGGTATCGGGGTATCTGGGCGGCTATGTCGATGAAGTACTCAGCTTCATCACCAACTTGTTTTTGTCCTTACCCACATTACCGCTATTGCTGTTGACGGTCTACCTGTTTCGTGACTCGGTCACGGCGGTACTCGGGCTTGAGTTGGGTATGTTTGCCATTGTCGTAACCATGGTTGGTGTGCTGGCATGGATGCAGACGGCCCGGGTGGTACGGGCATCGTTTATTTCGCTCAAGCAAAAAGAATTCGTGGAAGCGGCGATTTGTTTGGGTGTCAAGCAGACCGATATTATGTTTCGACATATATTGCCTAATGCCCTCAGTCCAATTATCGTGGCTGCCACCCTCGAAATCGGTAGTGCAATTTTGAGCGAATCGACGCTGTCGTTCCTTGGTATCGGATTCCCGCCTGACACCCCCACCTGGGGTCGGTTGGTGACAGACGGCAGTCAATACTTGCAGATTGCCCCCCACTTACCAATGATTCCGGCCGCCTTGATTTTTATTACCGTACTCAGTATCAACTTCATGGGTGATGGCTTGCGCGATGCGCTCGACCCACGCTCACGCCTCTAGGACGGTCATGCAATCACTTCGCATCGCTATGCTTGCGCCCTTCGGTATTACACCGAAGGGCACTCTTTTGGCCCGTATGCTGCCCCTCGCCAACGCCTTGGTGCGGGCAGGCCATACGGTGCACATCATCGCGCCCCCCATCCACAACCCCCAAGACGCCGGTACCACCGTCGTCCATGGGGTTGTCCCCGTCACGCACACCCTGGCCCCCACGTGGCCCAGTGTGGCAGGTGTCGCCCAGCAAAGTCTGGCGTTGTGGCGGGGCGCTATGGCCACCACCCCAGACCTGATTCACTTGTTCAAACCCAAAGGGCAGGCAGGCCTCGCCGCCCACTACGGACGCATCGTGGCACCACGCATCCCGCTGGTGGTCGATTGTGACGACCGCGAGGGGCGCGGTGGCTGGAATGACCACCTAGCCTACCCGGCCAGCGCCAAAGCCTTGTTTGATTGGCAAGAAGGGCGCTTGCCCCAAATCGCCCAAAGTGTGACGGTGGCCAGCCGCACCCTCGAAGGGCTGGTATGGGCCCAAGGGGTGGCCAGCGAACGGGTGTTTTATTTGCCCAATGCGGCTGATCTCGGCCAGACGCCGGCTCCCGCGTTGCGCACCCCGGCGCGGCTGTTGTTGTACACGCGCTTTTGGGAGTTTCGCCTCAGCGACCTCATCACCACCATGCGCCACATCGTCAGCGCGCGCCCCGACATCCAACTCACGGTAATAGGCAGCGGCGAGCAGGGCGAAGAGCGCCAATTACAAGCATTGGCGCACGCTGCGGGGATTGGTGCCCATATCGACATCCGCGGGTGGATGCAACCCCGCGATATCCCGGCGGTGCTGGCCCAGGCGGGAGTAGCACTGGTGCCCGTCGACGATACGTTGATCAATCGGGCCCGTTGCTCAGCCAAACTGCTGGAATTACTGGCAGCCGGCTTGCCGGTGGTAGGCAATGATGTGGGTGAGATGCGGACGTTTGTGCAGACCGGCAGCAACGGCATCCTCACGCCCCCCCGCCAGCCTCAGGTGCTGGCTGACGCAGTACTGACGCTGATGGCCGACCAGCAGCGCTGGCAGGCGATGCAACAGGCGGCCTATCATAGCGCCCTGCAGCACACCTGGCAGAGCCGAGTCAGCGCCGCCGCAGCCGCCTATAGCGTCGCCTTACAATAAGGCCAGTCCGATCAAAATAGCAATGGCGGCGCTGGCAATAAATAGCCCTTGGTCGCGCAGGTCACGCCATTGAAAACCGCCGCGGGAGGGTGTTTCGTAGCGCACACCCCGCCAATAGGTGACGGTACCGATGCGTTGTTGTTGGCGCAAGCGCTGAATGATGACGACGGCATGCCCGATACCCACCACCAACAATGCCACTCCCATGAGGCGGGCGGACACGATATGATTGGCGGCCACCAGCAATAACACGAGGGTGGCCAATGGCCAGCGCCAGACCGGCGCAATTGAAATGCGATTCATACTATCTGTACTCCAAAAAACGAAATTCGGTCATTGCAAATGACTACAGTATAATAACGCTATCTAGACAATTTTTGTTCTCAAAAGGCGAGCGCAATGACCCAATCTTCACATACTTCACCAACACTACACACAAGCTCGCGGGGATTGTTTGGGCATATGGTACGCACCTTGCTATGGGTTTTTATGGTGGGCTGTATCTACATTGGCATCGTGACCTACTTTGTGCTCCGGCAAAGCCAGCACGACCATACCCAAACGTCTGATGCAGCGATTGTGCTAGGGGCAGCGGTGTGGGGAGGCAATCCTTCGCCGGTGCTCAAAGCCCGCCTCGACCATGCCTTGGCCTTGTATCAACAAAAAACCGTCGCCACCATCATCGTCACTGGTGGCACCGGCAACGGCGACAACATGTCGGAAGCCGCCGCCGGGGCCAGTTACCTCGAAGAACGCGGTGTACCTGCTACCGCCATCCTACTAGAAACCAACGGGCGCTCGACATATCAGAGCCTCAAAGCAGCGGCAACCCTTGCCCAAGCTAGCAATATTCAAAGCGTATTGCTCGTCAGTGACCCATTCCACATGTTGCGCTCACTCAAAATGGCGGGTGATTTGGGATTTACCGCATACCCATCACCCACCACCACCTCACCCATCTCGCGACGCCCTCTCGAAGAATGGCTGTATATGATTCGCGAAGCGGTGGCGTATACGTCGTATTTGTTTACCAATCAATAAACGTACACACCGCAGCCTGCTGCGGTCTAGGGAGAGCCGCAGCCTGCTGCGGCTCTACTTCTTCGGGCGATTCACCACCGACCGAGGCGATTCGCCTTGGAGCATACGGGCGATCTCAAGCGCCGCAAACTGCTGTAAGCGCACCAAAGAAGCCTCAGAATACCAGGCAATATGGCAGGTGAGCAGACAATTGGGAGCGTTGCGCAAGGGATGATCAGCCGGCATCGGTTCGACGTCGAGCACATCCAAAGCGGCACCCGCAATCTGGCCGGCCTGCAAGGCGACCGCAAGGTCAGCGCTATGCACCACCCCGCCCCGAGCCGTGTTGATGAGGTAGGCAGTTTTTTTCATTTGCGCCAACGTGGTCGCACCCACAAAATGCCGGGTCTGGTCGTTGAGCGGCAAATGCACACAGATGATGTCACTGGTGGCAAAGACTGTTTCGGCGGATACACCCGCCACCTGGTGCGCCGCAAACACCTCCGCCGCCACGTAGGGGTCGTAGGCCTGCACCTGCATGTTGAAGGCCTGGGCGCGCTTGGCGACTTCTTTGGCGATATTGCCAAAGCCCAGCAATCCGACTGTTTTGCCAGCCAAGCCCATGATGGGATGGAAGGTGTTGTCGTTCCAGCGCCCGGCGGTGACATCGTTGACGATGGCCGGGATTTTACGCACCATCGCCAGCAACAACGCCAAGGTGTGGTCAGCCACTTCTTGGACGCCGTAATCGGGCACATTCACCACCATTACGCCATGCTCCGTCGCCGCCGCTACATCCACACTGTCATACCCGACCCCGTAGCGGACGACCATTTTGAGGTTGGGCAGGGCGGCAAAAACCTCGCGGGTGATAGGGGCATATTGATTGAGTAAGGCCACCGCATCACCACACTGGGCGATGACATCGGCGGCGGTACGACATTGACGACCAATCACGGTGCACCCGAGTGGCTCCAAAATCGCCCGTTCGTAATCGAGGTGGGTGTAGGTGTAGTCGGTCACATAAACATTTGGCATGGTAGTAGCCTTTCTGATTGCTATTGCTGCGGAACTGTATCCGCTTAGCCGGCCTGCATGGTCTCGAGCACGGCGATGATGTATTCGAGCCAAGCCGTACCCACGGCTTGGCGGGTAAAGCGCACAAACTGCGGGCCGATTTTGACGATGCGGTCGCGTAAATAACGCCGTTGCAGACGGGTGCGCACTGCCTCATTGCCGTCAGGCAAACGGATGATGTATTCTTGCTCCGAGGCCACCACCGACGGCACGCCCACCTGGAGGGCCAGGCATTTGATGTGCAACCACGTCAGCAGGTTTTCGACGGGGTCGGGTGGGCGGCCAAAGCGGTCACGGAGCATTTGGCGCAAGCCGCGTACCGCCGCCACCGTCTGGGCTTCAGCCATGTGCTGGTAGGTCGACAAGCGCACTTGGTCGTCGGGGATGTAGTCGACGGGCAAAAAGGCGTTCAAGGGGATGTCAACGGTCACCAAGGGCGTCACCAACACCTTTTCGTCGACCTTGATGTGGCGTTGCAAATGGGCAGGCGCCGGGCTGGGTTTGGTGGTCGGCGTAGTAGTCGGCGTGGCGGTGGCAGCGACTGGTGCGGCTTGCTGTTGGTCGAAACGGAGCTTCATGGCGCGCACGGCTTGTTCGAGTAGGCGCGAATAGAGGTCAAAGCCCACCGCCGCGATTTGGCCACTTTGTTCGGCACCCAGCACATTGCCGGCGCCGCGAATCTCGAGGTCGCGCATGGCGATGCGGAACCCCGCCCCCAGCTCTGTCGCCTCTTGGATGGCTTGCAGGCGTTCGTGGGCCTCGACGGTCAAGGGGCGGCCTGGCGGAATACACAGGTAGCAATAGGCCCGTTGGGTGCTCCGCCCTACCCGGCCACGGAGCTGATAGAGCTGCGCCAAACCATAAAAAGGGGCATCGTCGATGATGATGGTATTGGCCGACGGCACATCGAGGCCGTTTTCGATGATGGTGGTACAAATCAGCACATTGGTTTTGCCGGTATAAAAATCGAGCATGACCCGTTCGAGCTGATGTTCCCCTAATTGCCCATGGCCGACACTGATTTTGGCGTGGGGCACGAGACGCTGCACCACATCGGCGAGGTGATATATCGATTGCACGCGGTTGTGCACCACATAGACTTGGCCGTCACGCTCGAGCTCGCGCTCGATGGCGTCTTTGATTTGGCGTTCGTCACGCTGGATGAGGTAGGTTTTGACGGGCATGCGATCTTCGGGGGGTGTTTCGATGACACTCAAATCGCGTATCCCTGCCAGCGACATATGCAAGGTACGTGGGATGGGTGTGGCCGTCAAGGTCAACACGTCGATACCCGCTTTGAGTTGCTTGAGGCGCTCTTTGTGGCGCACGCCAAAGCGCTGTTCTTCGTCGACAATCAACAAGGCCAGGTCTTTGAATTGGACGTCGTTGGACAAAATCCGGTGGGTGCCAATCAATATATCGACAGTGCCCCGGGCAGTGCCGGCCAAAATTTCGGCTTGTTGTTTGGCGTTGCGGAAGCGCGAAATCAGCTCGATGTTGAACGGAAACGCCGCCATGCGCCGGCTAAAGGTTTCGTAGTGTTGTTGGGCCAGCACGGTGGTGGGGACGAGCACCGCTACTTGCTTGCCATCTTGGATGGCTTTAAATGCGGCCCGGAGTGCCACTTCTGTTTTGCCAAAGCCCACATCGCCACACACCAAGCGATCCATGGGGCGGTCAGATTCCATGTCGTGTTTGACATCGGTAATGGCATTGACCTGCCCGCTGGTTTCGGTATAGGGGAAGGCCGCTTCGAATTCACGTTGCCACTGATTATCGGGGGCAAAGGCGTGGCCTTTGCTGGTGCTGCGTTTGGCGTAGATGGCCAACAACTCGTCGGTCAGGTCTTCGACCGATTTGCGCGCTTTGCGTTTGGCACGCTCCCATTCTTGGGTACCGAGGCGGGTCAAGGCGGGCTCGGCGTCACCCGAGCCGATGTAGCGTGACACGCGGTCGACTTGGTCGACGGGCACATATAGGCGGTCGCCGGCGGCATAGCGCAGGTTGAGGTATTCACGTTCGATGTTGTCGATGGTACGGCGAATCATGCCGTCATAGACCGCAATGCCATGCTCGATGTGCACCACATGGTCGCCCGCTTGGAGCCCGCGCAAAAACGCCGCCCGCTCTTGGGTGTGGCGGTCGTCGCGCTCAGCGCGTTTGGGTTTGGCGGGGGTGCGGCGTTGGGTCCAGCCAAAAATCTCGGCGTCACTATAAATCGTCAAGCCCAACAGCGGCGACGACCAGCCGGCATCAATTGCCGCATGTACCACGTGCAGGTTGCTGACGTCACTGCCAGCCTCGACCACCATTTCGTGCAGACGAGCGGCTTGGGGCGTCACCAAAAAGACTTGTTGGGCCGCCGCCAAGCGCTGACTTATGTCAACGACCAATTCTTTGAGGCGGCCACCATACAAATCGACGCCGCGAAACAATTCGCTGGGGAGGGATTGCACCTCGGCCGCCGGCAGGATTTCGGCAAAGGCCAGGTCGGCATGCGCCAAATGGATGATGGGACCGACACCTGACCGCGTCAACGATTCCCGCCACGGCAAGACCACGGTGGGGTACCACGGTGGCAATTCGCCGTTTTGGACATGTTGCAGGCGGCGTTGCTCGTGCTGGTAGCTGTATTCGCTGGCCATTTGCACCACCAGCACCGGCTCGCTCACCAGCAAGGGCGCGTTGGCGGGTAAATAGTCAAGCAGACTGGTCTGGAGGTGCTGGTCGGCAAAAAACGGCGCCAACAAGGTGCGCCCCTCGAAGCGCTCGTCGTGGCGTAGACGCTCGACGAATTGTTGCCATTCGAGGCGGGCTTCGTCGCGGAGCATGCTGACATCTTGGGCATCGAGCCAGGTCAACACGGCGGGCAAGCGGTCGTGGGCGTATTCGTGGGCAGGGCCGATGGTGATGCTCTGGAGCGTGTCGGTACTGCGTTGGGTGACTGGGTCGAACAAGCGCAGGCTGTCGATTTCGTCACCAAAAAACTCGATGCGCAGTGGTTGGGGCGAGTGTAAGGGAAAAATGTCGACAATCCCGCCGCGCCGATTGAGGTCACCGGGCTCGCTCACCGCCGCGCCGACGCGGTAGCCCAAGGCTTGCCAGCGCCGTAGCAGCTGGAGCGGGTCGATGCGTTGGCCAAGGCTGACGGTCACACTAGCCGCCTGCAAATCGGCCGGCGCCAGGGTCGGTTGCAACAAGGCCCGCGCCGAGGTGACAATCAGCGCCGGCGTGGTGGTCTGTTGCAACGCATACAAGGCCCGCAAGCGGGCGGCAGTGGTATCGACGCCCGGCGCCATCGGCTCGTAGGGGATGGCGTCATTGGGCACAAAGTGGTAGACGGGGTAATCGGGCAGCCATTGGGCCACATCGTCGCAGATGCGCTGGGCGTCGTCGGGCGTGGCTACCACCAACACCAGTGGCTGGGCAGATTGGGCCGCATAGGCGGCCAGCCACGGCGCCACCACCGCTTTGCGCACCCCAGCGATGTGGAGGTGGGGAGCGGTGGTGGTACGAGCGGCCACGAGAGCGGGGTGTTGCGCGATTTGGGCCGTAATCTGCGCCAGGGTAGCGGGCATAATCAACCTTTCGAACATGGAAAAATGCGCTAGGCGGGTGGGGCGATTTTGCGTTGCCAGTAGCGCGTCAAGCCCTGCCAGCTCATCTCGACCGAGGCCCCTTTTTGGTAGGCGGCAATCCCATCGGGAGTCGCTTCTTCACCCATTTCGGCGGTGGCGGCGGCTCGCAACAAGGCGATTTGGTCGGCGTCAGCCACGCCGGCGTCTATCCAGCCGCGGATCAAATGCGCCCAGGCCCAGTTGTTGCGTTGCACCGCGGCCAGATGGTTTTCTACATCAAATACCGCTCCAAAATGGGTCAAACAGAGGGCGGCAGGCTGGTGGGTACGCAGGGTGGCCAGAGTGGCATCCCAGGCCTCGAGGTCGATATCGGGGGGTGGTGTGGCCGGCCGCACATAGGTGTAGCCGGGCATGCGGATGCCGGCGGTGTCCCCCACAAAGACCACGCGGTCAGATTGGCGCACATACATCAGGTGATGGATGGCGTGCCCGGGGGCGTCGATGACGGCGAATTGCTGGTCGCCGATGGTAAGCAACTCACCCCCGGCCAGCTGGATCATTTGCGCAGCCGGGACGGCCAAAAAATCACCCCACAGCGTAGCCATGGCATCGCCATAAATCCGGGTGGCGCTGCGGAGCAATTTGGACGGGTCAATCAGATGGGGGGCGCCACGCTGGTGCACATAGACCACCAGCTGGGGATTGGCCAGCAGCAGGCTACCAATGGCGCCGGCATGGTCGAGGTGGATGTGGGTCAGCAACACGGCGCCAATGTCGGCCAGCGTCAGCCCCACCGTGGCTAGTGCCGCCGTCAAGGCTGGCAAGCAAACCGCAGGACCGGGATCCACCAATATCGGCACGCTGCCACGAATCAGATAGCAGGCAATGGTGCCGCTGCGCCCCAAATGCAGGGTGTCAATGGTCACAATATCAGCAGGTAATTGGTGCATAGTCGCACTCCACACGATGACGCCGTTATGATGACCACGCATCATCACAACGGCGTCGGCTATTCAGCGCATCCGCTTAGACCGTGGCGGTGGCGTCGGCGATGGCACGCCATACGCGTTCGGGGCGCATCGGGATATCCATGGCGGTGACGCCGAGGTGAGCCAAGGCATCGACCACGGCATTGGCGGTGGCGGGAGTCGAACCGACGGTGGCGGCCTCGCCGATCCCCTTGACGCCCAACGGATTGAGGTGGGTGGGGGTTTCGGTTTTGTCCAGCACGAAATCGGGGAAGTTGTCGGCGCGGGGCAGGGCATAGTCCATCAACGAGCCACTCAACATCTGGCCGTTTTCACTATACACCACCTCTTCGTACAAGGCCTGGCCAATGCCTTGGGCCAACCCGCCGTGGACTTGGCCGGCCACCAGCATTGGGCTGATGCGCGGACCGCAGTCGTCGACGGTGTAATACTGGGCGACCCGCACTTCACCGGTGGCGGGAGTGACTTCGACCACCGCCAAATGGGCGCCGAAGGGATAAATCAACTCGGCCGGGCGGAAAAACTCGGTGGCGTCCAGCCCCGACGTCACCCCTTCGGGCAACTTGTCGGTGTAGGCCCGTTTGGCAATCTGCACCAACGTGAGTCCGCTATCGGGGGCACCTTTGACGCTATAGCGCCCTTCGACAAACTCCACATCCTCGGGGGCGGCTTCGAGCATATGGGCGGCGATTTTGATGGCTTTGGCACGCACCAGCTTGATGGTCTCGACCA
>CAISXI010000199.1 GCA_903889425.1 uncultured Roseiflexaceae bacterium
ATCAATTCCATGGCCCGTTGCACCCGCTGGGTGATTTCGGCAATGGGGAACGACAAGTTTTGCAGAGCAAAACCCACTTCTTCGGCCACACTAAAGCAGACTCCCGAGATTTGGGTACTGGCTTGGCTGGTGACCATGGTGGCATGGGGCAGCATCTCGATGATGCTACTCGTGAGTGGGTCGCGCCCATCCACCTGTAGGCTACCACTGGTTTTACCCCGGAAAAACTGCGGCATGAAGCCGGCCAGCAAGGCACACAAGGTGCTTTTGCCGGCCCCTGCTTTGCCGATAATAGCGGTGACACTGCCAGGTTGTAGGGCAAACGACACCTCTGCGATGGCTGGTTTGGTTTGGCGCCGGTAATTGAAGCTGAGTTGGTCGACGCTGATAATCGGATTGGTCATGACGGCAACCTCCCGGCGATACGTAGCCCAATAATCAGTACGGCACAAAGCAATAAGGCTGTGCGGGCGATGCGTTGGGCGCGGCTATCGACGATTACCGCCATGCGGGTGGGCAGGCTGGTCGATGCAAAAGCGCGTAATTCGAGCGCCATAGCCCGTTCTTCGATGTCGACCAATGCACCCACTACCAACGGCCCGATGAGCGGTAACAAGGCCCGCACTCGGCTCACCAGTGATTTGATGACCAACCCCCGTGATTGTTGGGCTTCGAGGATGGCCGCCGCCCGAGCCCGCATGTCGGGGATGATTTGCAAGGCCATCAACAAAATATATTCGATGCTCCGCGGCATGCCCCGCTCGGCCAAGGCTTGGGTGAGGCGCGACGGCGTGGTAGTCAAAATAACGCACAACAATCCCGACCCCAACGTCATGATGCGCGCCAACAATACGCCAGCATTGCTGAGGGCTTCGGTATAAATCGTGACCCCATAAAACGTCAAACTGCCACTGGCATTACCAGGAAATAACAAGCCTTGGATGATAAACAGCGATATCCCAATCGGCAAAAAAATCGCCCACAATGCGCTATACAATGCCCGCGGTTGGGCGACAGTGAGGGGTGTCAATAGCGCCAACACCAAGAGTGCCAAGGTGATTGGCGTATTAGCTGCCCCATAGGTAATCAACGCGAGGCTGAGTGCCCAGGTGAATTTGGTCAGGGGGTGGAGGCGGTCAAACCAACCAGATGACATTTCAATCCTCTTTTCGCCAAATATCGTCGTCTCTGTATTCTACCTGAATTGAGAATGTCTCTGTGCCTCTGTGTACGACAATGACGCACGTAGTAGGGGCGAATCATGCCGGCGAATTCATTCGCCGCTAGTCGCCCGGATGAGGATGGAGGAATCGTCCGAGTCCTACCGTGTGTATAAAAAAAACTGGTACGCGTCGGTGAAAACGCATACCAGTATTTGTTGTGGCGCTGAGATTATTCGGCGTCGTCGCCAAAGCTCTCGAGGATGCGTTTGGGTAACAAGTTGATAATTGCCCAGACCATCATGAACGACGCCATTTTGTCAAAGGGATCCGATACCACCCCTTGGGCTAACACGGACGACAAAATGTTTTGGCCGCTGGCCATAAACGACGCCACCAAAATGTCGGTGCCCGAACCACTTACGCCACCAAACAAGTAGGCCGAGATGGGCGCCGAGATGATGGCTGCCACCACACCCGTGACAATACCTGCCAAGCCAGCATAGCCCCCGTTTTTAATCAAAAAGGCCCCAACGAGTGCCCCGGCGACAAGTGCGCCTGCAAACAAGGGAATATTTCCACTCAGCAAATCAGTCATAGGGGGCATTGCGCCATCAGCACCGATATTGATGAAGGTGGTGATGAACAATGCCAAGGCAAAAAAGAACAAGCCACCGACCACTGCCCCCACTGCTTGGGGTGATTGACTGGTAAATACGCCCCGTTTGCCAAAAATACCGGCCAAGGCCCCGATGACCACTGCCACGATGAAGTAGGGTGCGGCATAGGCGTTGCCCAACAAGCCCCAAATCAAGCTGGCAAGGAGACCCGTCAATGCGCCGGCCCATGGACCGAGCAATGCGCCGACCAGCACGGTGCCGATGCTATCGAGATAGATGGGTAACTTGAGTACGGTGACCAATTGGCCGATGGCGATGTTGATGGCAATTGCCAGCGCCATCAAAATGATGTTGCGGGGGTTTTTGAGGGTACCAAGAAACTTCTGCATGTCTTCTCCTAATTTTGGCTTGTTCGACTACGTTGTCTTTGCGCCATCAAGCCATGATGCGCGTAACGCCACAAAAGAGCCGTCTATTATGCTTTGCCGAATCTCACGCATGAGATGGAGCAAAAAAGCAACATTGTGTAGACTGACCAAGCGAATTCCCAATAATTCCTTGGCGCGGAAGAGATGATGGATATAGGCCCGCGAATATTTTTTGCAGACGCTACAGCCACACCATTCATCGAGTGGCGCATCGCTATCGCGACAGCTGGCATTGTTGACATTGAGGCGGAAGTTTTTGCTGGCGTCACGCACCAACGCCGACCCGTGCCGTCCCAAGCGGGTCGGGCTGACACAGTCAAACATGTCGATGCCCCGCGCGACACCCTCAAACAAATCGTCGACATCACCGATGCCCAGTAAATGCCGTGGTTTGTTGTCGGGCATGTAGGGGACGGTCATGTCGACCACGTCGTAGATTTGGGCTTTGTTGGCGCCGAGTGAGCCTCCGATACACAAGCCGTCGAAATCCATGCCGCCGATGTGTTGGGCGCTGATTTTGCGCAAATCAGGGAATACGCCACCATGCACGATGCCAAACAACGATTGATCGGGGTTGGGCATGGGGATGTCGTGCTCGCCCCGCAAGGTTTGTTGGTGATAGGTCAGACAGCGCTCTTCCCAATCGTGGGTGCGTTGCAACGAGCGCCGCGTATAGTCGTAGCCGGCCCGGAAAGGCGGGAGCTCGTCGAAGCAGAGGATGATATCCGCACCAATGCCTTTTTGGATTTCGATGCTCCGTTCGGGGGTAAATATATGTTTGGCGCCATCAATATATGATTTAAAAATAACGGCATCATCGGTGACTTTGACCATACCGGGTTGCGGCTTAAATGAGCCGCGCCCCTTGACTTCATCGGCGATGCCACCGTATTTGAGACTAAACACTTGGAAGCCGCCACTGTCGGTCAAAATCGGCCCATCCCAACCCATAAAGCGGTGCAAACCGCCGTGCCGGGCGATGAGTTCGTGGCCGGGTTGCAGGTAGAGGTGATAGGTGTTACCGAGAATAATATGGGCACCATGCTCTGCCACCTCTTCGGGGGCGAGTGATTTGAGTGTGCCTTTGGTGCCGACTGGCATAAATACAGGGGTCTCGATGACTCCGTGCGCAGTGACAATGCGACCGGCCCGGGCGCTAGTCTGTGCGTCGCGCGCCTCGGTTGTGAATTGTAACGGCATAAACCCTCCACGTGATGTGCGTCATTATTATGGTGTTTGGTCTTTTTGTCAACCTGACACAAACTAAAAATATGCTTGTTTCATGGTACGATACTATCCAACGAGATGCAGAGGAATCTGGCATTTTGCCGAAAAAATACCAACGGAAAGTATTGCACCATGAGCCATATCAGTCATCGTACCTTTGCAGATGCCCAAATCCAAGGAATTCGTTGTGGGGTATTGACTATTAGTGATACCCGCACTGTTGACAACGATACCGGTGGCCAACTCGCCCAGCGCCTTTTGACCGACGGTGG
>CAISXI010000200.1 GCA_903889425.1 uncultured Roseiflexaceae bacterium
GGGTAATGATATGCCAATGCGAGCCACCAGCTGCTACCGACGCCGCCGTGTAATCGGCGTTGCGGTACGACAAGACCTTACCACGTACTTCACGAGCCAATCCGGTCCAGCCAATCACCGCAATAATCATGGTAATCATAAAAAAGCGTATTTCAACGGGAGCGTTTTGGGGCAAGGCAGCCGCCAAACTCAAAAACAACGGAATGTCGGGGAACGAACGGAGCAACTCGATAACCCGTTGAATCATATTGTCGATGGCACCACCAAAATACCCCGATGCCGTACCAACAATTGAGCCGATAATCACCGAAATCACCACACCCACAAACCCCAAGGTCAATGAGATTTGACTCCCCTTGAGTAAGCGCGACAATACGTCTTTGCCGTCTTTATCTGCGCCCAGCAGGTTGACTTGGTAGCCATCTTCAACCCCATAAAAATGGAGTTTACTCGGAAAAATTCCGAGGAAGCGGTATTCATACCCTTGCACAAAAAACTGAATTGGCAACGGGCGATCGGTATCTACCACATACAACCACTGCAAGCGCTCGGTATCCAAGGTTTGCTTCAAGGCAAAGGTAGACAGCTTGCCATCGACAATTGCGACTTGGGATGGTGGACCCCAGGCATAATTTGAATCGAGGCGATTATGCTCGTAAGGAGCAAGAAAGTCTGAAAACAACATGATGACATACATCACGATCAAGACATACATTCCGCCCACTGACAGCTTGCTTTTGCGAAAGCGACGTACCATCAGTTGCCACTGAGGGATTTGACCGACGTCTTCTACATGCGTCGCCGTAGTGTGCGGGAGTTGAGTAGCATCGACAGCCATTACCGTACCCTTTCTCTCTACTCCAAGCGGACGCGCGGATCAACCCACGCCAACAACAGGTCTGCCAGCAAATTGCCGACTAACAACAACGCCGACAACATCACCAGAATCGTCCCTGCCAGGTACATGTCTTCGGCACGCAACGCATCAAGATACATTGGGCCAATAGTCGGCAAACTCAACACTTGTGCAACAAGTGTTTCACCAACAATTAGGGCAGGTAACAACGTGCCCAATGACATGACCAGCGGATGTATGGCATTCCGAACCGCATGCTTCCAAATAACGACAGCTTCGTCGAGCCCTTTGGCGCGCGCAGTCTGGATATACTGCATGTTCAGAACGTCGAGCAGATTGGCACGCATCACCCGGGTTAGCCCTGCAGTCGCACCAAACGCCAATACGACGACGGCAATCCAGATGTGATTGACCATATCAATGAACTTCGCCACACTCATCGGCTGGTCCATGAATTCACTCGAGTTAATTCCACCGACCTGTTGATTGAAATAGCGCGTGGCAAAAATCAACAAAATCAGCGCTAACAAAAATCCCGGCACCGCTAACCCAATAAATTGGATCAATGTCACAACGTAATCAGGTATCGTGTAGCGATGCGTCGCCGAATATACCCCGATGGGAATCGATATTAACCAGGTAAACAACAACGCAAACAACGACAATCCCAGCGAAACACTTAGACGGCCCCAAATACGTTCACCCACTGATTGATCTGTCATATACGACGTGCCAAAATCGCCACGTGAAGAGCGTTCGACCCACTTCCAATACTTCACCAAAAACGGGTCATTGATGCCGTAGCGAAGCTCTAGTGCTTTGATTTGGTCACGAGATACATCACCACCTAATGAGCGTAGCCGTTGTAACTCCACATCAAGGAATGACCCTGGTGGTAATTGAATGATGAAAAATCCAATAAATGAAATAGCGACGAGCAGCACAATCATGTTGATGAGCCGCCGCGCGATATAGTTCAGCATGCGTCGCTCCCACTTTGGGTTACAGGCCACTATGCCCTTGTGAAAATGAAGAGAGGGGAGTAATTGAGAAGAAGCGTACGGGTGATAAACACCCGTACGCTGGTGTGGCAACGTACCACAGGGAATTAGGAGTGCTTGGAGGCATCATCCCAGAACCAGGTCTCGGGATCGTAGGTGGCTGGTGCAGGAATAATCCAGGGGTTCACAAAACCGCCCAAACCTTCCTTGGCCAAATCGTCACGAGTTGGGACGTTCTTGAGCTCGGTGTGAGCCAAGATAATGCGGGGTTGATTGGTGATCGTACCCGAGAAGAACGGACCGCTCTCCACGTGGATCTTCATCATATCCCACACCATTTGGTGGCGCTTCATGACATCTGGCTCGACCTTGGTCTTGTCATAGATGTCATAAATCTTGCCGATAACCGGATCGAAGTCTTTGTCGGTGGGTTGCAAGCGGGCTGGCTTGCGGGCCCATGGATCGAGATCCCCTTCTTCGGTTTCGGTGGCAGTACCGCGTACATCGTAGCCCTTACCGTGGACAGGAGCCCAGCGGTCGCCTTCGATTGGCACAACCCATTGTGGGTAGACGAGGTGGTTGGGGCCGTCGCCGACTTCCCAAGCCGTCTTCATCATGATTTCGCCGGCGCGCCACTTGTCGTCGTATTCCTTGTTTGGAATCGGAGTGAGCACACAGTCGATACCAATTGCTTGCCAATTCTTGACCAAGCGCTCGTTCTTCTGCAAACTTTCGCCGTTGGGGCTCTCGTCGGCCGGGTAGGTCACGAGAATCTGCATCGGGCTGCCGTCGGACAAGGTGCGCTTGCCGTCTGCGCCTTTTTTGTAACCAGCGTCGTCAAGGATTTTTTCAGCAGTCGCAACATCATACTTGAGGTAGCTATCGCGCCACTCAGCGTAGCGTGTTTTGGCTTCGTCGTTGAAGTTGTACTCAATCGCCTTGGGGCTCATGGTACCGTTCGACAACTCGCCAAGACCGAAGTAAACAGCCTTTTGCACGTCAGCACGATCGTAGGCGTGTGACAATGCTTGACGGAACTTCGGATCACGGAATGCCGCACGGAGTTTGGCATCCTTGTAGTCGAAGTTGAAGAAGTACATTGAACCGGTACCCGAACCCGAGTCCCAGAACATGGTGTTCAAGTTGCTCTTGGCAACGCCGTCTTTGAAGTCCTTGATGTCGCCAAGGGTTTGGGTGTGGAAGTGAGCGTGATCGACTTGACCGTTGAGGTAAGCCAACTTCTCTGATTCCTTGTCCTTCACATAGGCGATTTCGACGGTGTCGATGTAGGGCAATTGCTGACCTTCGGCATCAACACACCAGTAGTACGGGTTGCGCTGCCATACGGTGCGTACGCCGTCTTCGTAGGTGGTCAAATACCAACCCGACATGCGGGGCAAGTCTGGGTTCTTGAAGTCAACCATCTTGGAGTGCATTTCCCAGTCTTTGTTGGTTTCTGGGGTCAACACTGGATTGAATTGCTTCATGTAATGCGCAGGAGCGTGCCAGCGGGGTCCGATACCGGCATTGACCCACATCGCGATGCGGTCAGCAGTCAACGGAGCTGGGGCATCAAAGACCATTTCCATGGTGAAGTCATCAACTTTGTTGATGGTAACCAAGGTGCCTTTGCCTGAGCGGGCTTCGTCGGGGGGACCTTCGACCGGCTTGAGACCAGCGGGGAAGGTGGCTTCTTTACCGTTACCACCGACCATGCTCTCCCACCAGTACATAATGTCGCCCACGGTCCAAGGTTGACCATCTGACCACTTCAAGCCCTCGCGGAACTTGAACGTCCACTTGGTGGCGTCAGGTGATGCTTCCCAGCTCTCGGCCAATCCGGGTCCGATTGCTAAGCCGTCTTTCAAGTAACGTAGGATCGAATGACCATACATTGACTCGTGTTGGAAGCCAGCAATACCCCACGTGTTGGCGTAGGTCTTGCGGAGCTTACCGCCGTATTTACCGACGGTCAACCAGACGTGAGGTGGGGTGTAGGGAGCTTTGGGCAAACGCTCGTCCACATTGGGGAGCTTGCCGTCTGCGACGTCCTGGTCCAATGATGGCGACTGTTTGAAGGTCGTCTGGACTACAGGAATGGCGGTGGCTACTGGGGGAGTCGTGGGTTGGAGTTTGGCTTCTTCAGCCTTGGTGGGCTCGGCAGCAGTGTTGTCTGCAGTACCCGTATTGCCGCCACAGGCGACAATTGCGGCACTCGCAGCACCCATTGCTGACAGTCGCAAGAAATTGCGACGATGCAGCTTTGCACTCATGGATTTTCCTCCTTGACATGAGAGTCGCAACATTGCGTAACTTACTCATGTGCGCGAAATTTGTAGTACTCCGCTCGAAACCGTCTGCCATCTGCGGAAGATGAACATCCAAGTAATGAACCTGAACTACGGCTTCAATTGGATTGTATTACGCTACTCTGCGTTTGTCAAACAGTAATTTTTGATTTTATTGTTTCGGTTTTTTTGTGATTATTACGCCAAAAAACACATCTAATGAGTTATAGTAAACACACCAAACACACGTGATTATTACCCCACTATAATTGCATTTCATCAAATTTTAATGAAATTCTTTGATTATTTGAGTAATCAACTGAACAACCTGCTGTGGCCATGATACGCCATCTACTAAGTCCAGCAGTGCTCTGCGCCCCATGTTGTTCATGTTCACTTGATAGGTACAATTTTGCGTCAAATGCTGACATTCGAGGCGCCCCCAGACAATCCGCCCACTCGTCAGGGTCACACGCAGATTGGCACCATACGAAATCGTATTGACCGTATCAGGCCAGGCATGCACTAATTCGACATGACGAACGGCAATCCCTTGCTGCCGCAAATCAGCCCTGATTGCATCCCCAAAAGAATTGTAGCGGGGTGGCTGGAGCCAAAATCCCACCCCGACTATCACGATACACACCATCAGCCAATAGTGTTTTTTCATCAAC
>CAISXI010000201.1 GCA_903889425.1 uncultured Roseiflexaceae bacterium
GCCGAATTCCAACAGTTTTATGTGCAACGCCGGCGGATTCCTTTGGCACGCCCGGCAGAACCGAGCGAAATCGCCGTGGTGATTGCCTTCCTTGCCGAAGGCAGCGCGACCTATCTGACCGGTCATACCATCGTGGTTGACGGCGGCTTGTCAGTGACGTTTTAGCGACACGCGATAACCGAGGATGGTGGATAGACTATTGGCTTGGGTGCGAATTAATTCGAGCAACTGGATGCGCCGCTCGTCGGTAAAGCGGATGTTTGGCACCGAGATGCTCATCCCGGCCACGATTTGGCCTTGGGCGTCGTAGACGGGGGCTGCCACACAACACAGCCCCGGTGTTGATTCTTCGTAATCGAGGGCATAGCTGTTGTGGCGGGCAGTGGCGATGAGTGCCCGCAGCTCGCTAGGATTGGTCACGGTGTTGGGGGTAATGACGGGCAAAACAGTATCGTCGGGGATGCGAGTACACAGCTCTGCGTCGCTGAGATTGGCGAGCAGTACTTTGCCGACGCCGGTGGCATAGGCCGGGAAGCGTTTGCCTACCGCCGATACCATGCGGATGGTATTGGTGCCCTCTTCTTTGGCGACGTAGAGCACTTCGTTGCCATCGAGTACCGCGAGGTGCACTGTTTCGTTGCACATCCGGGCCGTGGTGCGTACAATCTCCCAGCCATCACTCACCAGATTGGTGCTGGCGATATAGGCACTCCCCAGCTCAAACAACGCTGGTCCGAGTCGATAGGTGCGCTCGCGTAACCCTTCACGCAGATATCCGTGGACGACCATCGTGTTCAGCAAGGCGTGGGCACTGCTTTTGGGTAGCCCTAGCTCTGCACAAATCTGTGTCAATGATAGTCCGTCGGGGTGATTGACGAGGAGTCCAAAAATATCGAATACCCGCGCCGCCGATTTTACCACGTGTTGGGCTTGTTGCTCTGACATGTAAATTATTCAACTATATGAAACAGGTTCTTGTATACGAAAATACCACAGATTGTATTTTTTGTCAATCAAAGCCGGTGCAACCACAATATGGTCGCACCGGTTTTATTCCATGGTTTTATGTAAAAAATTAAGGCTTTGGCGGTGGGGGCATCATTTGCGGTTGGAGCATGATACTGCGTGTAAGGGTGCCATCGCTGACGAGTACGGCGGGCAATTCACGCGAGGCATCAGAAATAGCCACCGTGATGCTTCCGGGGGCAGCTTGGCTGGCTGGGGTAATTGTATAGTCACTGGCAGTTAAGGCATACCCTGGGGTGATAGTGAGGGGTGCTGAACTAGTGCCGGTCAGTGCCAACGTAAACGAACGGCCTGCGCCAGGCTTTGATCCAACCTGGATGTCCCACGAAGCAGATTGTTGGCTGGCCACCAACAAATAGCCGCCGATGGTTGGTCGGAAGTCGCCGAAATAGAGGTAGCGTGTACCGTTGCTATGCTCAAGCACATCGGGATCATTGCCGGCCACTTGACTGTTTTGTTCGTTGCTCCACGTGACTCCATCGGCTGACGTGGCCGTCCAAATCGACTGATTGCGGGCAAAGTACATGGTGTAGCTACCATCTTTTTCACGCAGTACAAAGGGATGTTCGGCCGAAATCGCCATAGCGCTGGGGGCGCTAATATCTGCCGCCCCAATCCGCGGGTCGGCCTCTACCTGCCACGTTAAGCCATCGGTACTGGTGGCGCTATAAATCGCATGGGCCATGGGACCGGTACCAGGGATGGGGAGGTCACTAAAATAAGCCCGGTAGCCGGTGTCTGTGGCTACCACACTGACGCCACTCAATTTTGGGAGTACCGTGTCACGGCTGTTGATGCGCACGCCAGGCTCAACCGTGAATGTCAGACCATCATCGCTAATAGCACTACCGACGCCGTCGCCTGTAATAAAGTAGAGGCGAATGCGTTTGTCGGCTAGCACCACCGCCCGGGGCATGCCATTACCATCGGGTAAGCGCAAGCCTGCTTCGGCGGTGAATTTCAACCCATCACTGCTAATGGCACTCATCACGCCTTTGTTTTGGGCAAAGAAGTAGAGGCGCACGCGCCCATCGGGTAATTCGATGGCGCTTTGGTCGGCAACGGGCTGACCAGCATCGACCCCTACATCACTCGGCTGCAATGTGACGCCATGATAATTCCAGACCGTCACGGGGAATGTCTGAGCTATAACCTGCATGGGTGCTTGATTGTCTGCTGGTGGAGGATTGCTGCCATCGACCGGTGGCAGTAATGGGGTGCCATTGGCAGGCGGGAGTGGTTGATTGCCGTCCATGGGGGGCAATTTGGGGTCTACCGTTGATTGTGGTTGTCCCATGGGATTGGGTTGATTGCCGACGGGCGCTTGCCCTGCACATGCACTGATACTCAATACGGCAAGTATCAACCCGGCTACAATTCGGCTTTTTTGCATCATAATTACTTCCACCACACATATAACAAGGCGAGTCCAACCAATACTGCGGGAATCATACAACAAAACAAGTAGTAATCGGGGATATCCCAGAACATAATGAATCCTCGTGATAATACGCAGAATGCTGTGTGTAGTATAGCGGTAAATATGGATATGTATTACTGTGCAAATAACGTGAATACGTGATTTTCGAGGCGCTTTATACCCAAATATCGTGCAAGAATTCGATAAATTGGGTGTTTATTTTTTTGAAAACAAAATTGGTGGGGATTGGAGTGTTTATGCAGATTATGTCGGTGAAAAATGGGCAAAAAATTGCCACCACAACCGTTGTCGTGATGGCAATTAGGCAACTACAAAATGTTCAGCGCTCGTGCGATTATATTCAAGACGAGGCTGACAACGAGTGGCGACAAATCAATGTTGTTGACGGTCACCTTGTCACGAATCGGCGCGAGGACTGGTTCGGTGATTGGTATAAGTGCGATATTCATGCTTTTGAGTACGGCAATCGTGCTTTTGATTGCGGGATGCACGCTGTTGGTGTCGACTTTGTCGATCCACTGCATGATAAAACGAATGAACAACACGAATTGATATACCGAAATGACTATTCCGATAATTCCTAGCATGAGCATGCTCCTCTACCGGTATGCGACTGTTAGTGGTATCGATACAACGCTAGTCGCGACGGCTAATTGGTTATTGCAGCACACTAGCGAGCAACCATGCGATGATGCTCAAGATGACGCTGACGACGAGTGGTGACAAATCAATGTTGTTGAAGGTCACTTTGTCGCGAATTGGTGCGAGTACGGGTTCAGTAACCGGTTTGAGGGCATTGTTGATGCTGTTGGTGCCGTCTTTGTCGATCCATTGCATGACAAAACGAATGAACAACACGAATTGATACGCCTGAATGACTGTTGCGATAATTCCCATCATGAGTATGCTCCTTTATTGTATGCGGTTTTCGGTGGTTGTATCGACGATGTCCATCATATCACACAGCAGGTGATTAATCGGGACAGAGATACCACAAGTATGGGCATAGCGCACCACTGCGCCATTGATGGTAGCGATTTCGCTGGGGCTGCCACGCAATACATCTTGTAATGTCGACGACCGATTGGCGGCGGTGGCTGTTGCCACTGCGAGTACGTGGGCAAGCGGGTCGCTGTATGGGAGCGTAATCCCAAGTGCGCCTGCCACAGCCACGGCTTCATTGACTGCTTGGGTCAACAACGCTCGCGCACCAGCATGACTCGCTACCATCCCATTCGGTATGCGCAAAATCCCCGTGAGGGCATTTATGCCTACGTTGACAACCAACTTGCCCCACACCAAACTGTCCAAATCAGCACTAGCATGCGCCGGTAATCCCCCCTCAGTAAACGCCGCACTCAGTTGCTGAATCATGGCTGGCGCAAGGGTGGTGGCAAACACCGTGTCACCCATGCCAGCATGGCGCACGTGCCCGGGGCCGACTAATGTTGCGCCGAGTGAGGTAACTCCACGTGTGACTCGTGATACGCCGAGTGTTTCGGCTAACACGTCGGCCCCGCCAATACCGTTTTGCAGGGTCACACAGATGCCGTGGGGGGCGAGGGCTTGGGCTACCTGTTGGGCGGCCCAGGTGGTTTGGTGATATTTCACCAACACCAGCGCCACATCGGCGCCCTCCACGGTGTGGGCGTCAGTGGTGGCATGGGGGTGGCAAGTAGTGATGAGACCGTCACGTTCGCGGCGTAGCCCCTGTTGGTTGATGGTGTCGACTTGGGTCTGCCAGCCATCAACCAACCACACCGCGTGGTGGGGTGCGAGGTATGAGGCCAGCAGGCACCCCATTGCGCCAGCGCCAATAATCGCTATTTTCACGCTTCGGACTCGAGGCGGCGCAACAACTCGGCATCAATCGGGAAGCTGTTTTCGGCACCGGGGAATTGGCCATTGAGCACATCTTGGTGGTATTGTTGCATGCCGTTTTGGATGAGCTGACCTGCTTCGGCATAGCGTTTGCCAAAGGGCAACCCAAAGCCGGGGAACATGCCAAACATTTCGTGGGTCACCAACACCTGTCCATCACAGCCAATCCCGGCGCCAATCCCGATGGTGGGAACTTTGAGGCGTGAGGTGATGTACGCTGCCAAATCAGCCGGCACTGCTTCCATCAACACACACCAGCATCCTGCGGCTTCCATCGCCAAGGCATCATCCAAAATCCGTTTGGCGGCGGCGTAGTTTTGACCACCGATGACGTTGATGCCACCGAGGCTGGCTGCGGTTTGGGGCGTCAAGCCAATATGGGCGATAACGGCAATCCC
>CAISXI010000202.1 GCA_903889425.1 uncultured Roseiflexaceae bacterium
GGTGGTGATGAGTAGGCTGTCGTTGGCGCCGAGTGCTTCTAATCCTTGGCGGAGCATAAATCCGTCGCCGTCATGGCCGACCACCCCCACACAAACCACGTGGGCGCCGAGGGCCGCCAGATTGGCCACCACCGTGCCGGCTGCCCCAGGAGCACAGGTCTGGCTGGTGACTTGATTGGCGGTCAAGCCTGTTTCGACCGAAATTTCGGCGCGACTCGGGTCAATCCACAAATAGCGATCAAGAAAAAAATCGCCGCAGACCACAATTCGTTTGCCAGCAAAGGCGCTGGTTATTTCGCTGAGTCGTTGCTGTTGCATAACATCCTCTCGGGATTATTGATAGATCAAGACTGCGTCAACAACTGCCATAACCCGGGGATGGTGATGCGGTGATCACCACTGATGTAGTAGCTCTGCCCGCCATCACGCACTGTCCGCACCAAAATCGTTTTGAACGGGCGGTAATAATAGGCCGGGTCACTTTTTTTGGCTTCTGTCGACAAATCATCGGGCAACGGCACCAAATCGAATACCGCCGTGGTGAAATGGGCAATCTGTTGGCCATGTTGATGGGCCACATTGCGGGCCATCGCCAAGGCTTTGAGATAAACTTCGGGACCCATCACTGCACTGCCCACGTTGAGCATCACGCCCCCTTCGAGCTGGCTGACACTATGGGTCAAAATCAAGAAGTCGGTATAACTCGCTTTGCCCACGGCAGCTCCATCACAATTGGGGTGCTCGTGGATGATGTCTTGGCCAATGCTAACGTGCACTGTCACCGGGATACCGAGCCGCGCTCCAGCGGCGGCAATCGACAACTCACGGTAGGGGAGCTGCTGGCGCTCGATTTCGCTGCCCACATATTCGCCAATCCCCAAATCGCGTTGGGCGGCTTGACTAATCAGGTCGTTGAGCTGCCCGGTTTCGTGCCATAAGCCGAACTGCCCTTGTGAAATATAGGCCGCCACACTTTCGGTGGTAGCTCCAATCAAGGCTAATTCGTAGTCGTGGATAAGCCCAGCACCATTCATGGCCACATGGGTAATCAGCCCCCGTTCCATCAAATCAATCACAAACCGCGATGCGCCTTGTTTGATGACGTGCGCCCCCATGATAAAAATGACCGGGCGCTGGTTGGCACGCGCCGCCTTGATTGCCTGGGCGACGGTAGGCAAGTGCGGTTGGGGCGTCGGTTGGATGGGGTCGCTGAGCGACATGACATAACTAAGGGGCATATCGTGGATACGCTCGGCTAAGGGCAATACATGCAGTTGGCTGCGGTCGAAACGGGGTTGTGGCATGGGATTATTCCTGACCAAATAAGAGTGTCGTAATATCGTGGAGCTGATGAAAATTAGCTATTACGGCATCGGCCCCAGCGGCTATCAAATGGCGGCGTTTGTCATCGTCGAGTCCCCCACTCGCCTCGTGTGAGGCGACGGCGATACTATAGCCGTCCAACGATTTGCCGGCGATGATTTCGACTGGGCCGTCGCCCACCGACAATAATTGCCCGTTGGCAACCCGATAGGTGTTGATAAGCGCGGCCATGGCGTCACCTTTGGTGAAACCGGGATGATGAGGACCGGGGCCATGAATCCCCGCATCAAAAAAATGATCGATACGCAGGGCGGCACTTTCACGCAATAAATGGATGTGTTCAGTGCCACTCACCAAGGCGATGCGGACGTTATTGTAGGCAAGTAAGCGCAAGAATTCGCGTGCGCCAGGGACCATCAAGGCATCGGCGCTGGCATCATCATGGATACTGGCGACTTTTTGGTCGATGCGGTCGCGCATGGCGTGACTAAACAAATCGAGATAGGCTTGGGCGCCACGGGCTGGCCCACCATGCAAAATAACTTGCTCGTCGACCCAGGCCATTTGGATGATGCTGGGTTGTCCGGTAGAGCGGGCGATATAGGTATAAATCTCACTGTCGAGGCCGGTGTTGTCGGGGTAATGGGGCACGAGTGCGGCGTGCATGACGCCATGCATCACCTGTTGCCAGCCGATGCGAATCAGCGACATGGTGCCGTCAAAGTCAATGGCAGCCAGGCGGGGTGCTGCAGTGGGACTGTTGATGATTTCGATCATTGTGATAGTGCCTTGGCGTGGGTGGGGCTGGTATGCGTCCAGCCACCGTCGATAGTAATAGTTTGGCCGTTAACCATAGTGGCTATCGGCGAGCAGAGGTAGAGGACGGTGTCAGCGACATCCTCGGGCATGCCGACGCGGCCGACGGGTGAGAGTTGTGCCCAGTTTGCGGCATAATCAGGGTCGCCGACCAGGTTGCGGTCATTGAGGGTAGCGCCGATAGCCACGGCGTTGACGTTGATGCCGTCACGACCAAGCTCGACTCCCAAACTAGCGGCCATATGGCGCAGAGCACCCTTGCTGGTGCCATAAATCGATGCGCCACCCATGGCAGCGATACCCGTCACCGACGACGAAAGCACTACTTTGCCACCCCGTCCTTGGGCAAGCATTTGTTTGACCGCCGCTTGGATCCCAAAGTAGGTGCCCTTCATGTTGAGGTCAAACACTTGATGCCAGTGATCTTCGGTCATGTCGACAATCGAGCCAAACACGGTGACGCCCGAATTGGCGATAAAAACATCGACACCGCCATAGGTGGCGGTGGCATGCGCGACGACGCGGTAATTTTCGGCGACCGCGCGCAAATCAGCCTCGATGGCGTCAATCGTGGGATTTGCGGCGACAATCGGGGCAACACGTTCGTATTCGCCGTAATAGACGCCCACCACGTGCGCGCCAGCATTGGCAAAGGCTACGGCAATGCTGGCACCGATTTCGCGGTTGATACCGGTGACAATCACCACTTTGCCGGCAAAATCAAAAGTGACCATATGTTGCACCTAGACAAACGGGGTGGCACCATCATAGTGCCACCCCGTCATAATAGTCGAATTAATCGCGTGAGAATGCGGCGTCAAAGGCCAAATTGGAAGGGGTGAAGTCGTTGCGACGCACGAAGGCACAGGCGTCGGTGGCACCGTATTCGCGATCCATGCCGCTATCTTCCCACTCGACGGACAACGGACCGCTGTAGTTGATGCGGTTGAGTGCCCGGAAGATGGGACCCCATTGCATCTGCTCACCACGACCCGGCGAAATGAAATCCCAGCCGCGCCGGGGGTCGCCGAAGTTGATGTGTGAGCCGAGGATGCTCGATTTGCCGTCGAGGTAGCGGGCGCTTTCTTTGACGTGCACGTGGTAGATGCGATCTTTGAAGGCATCAATGAAGGCCACCGAATCAACGAATTGATGGTAGAGGTGGCTGGGGTCAAAGTTGATGCCAAAGCCGGGGCGATTGCCGATGGCGGCCAAGGCAGCTTGGGTGGTGTAGATGTCGTAGGCGATTTCGGTGGGGTGGACTTCGAGGGCAAATTTGACGCCTACTTCGTCAAACACGTCGATGATGGGAGTCCAGCGTTTGGCGAAATCGGCATAGCCGGCATCGATCATGGCTGGGCTATTGGGGGGGAATGAATAGATGAGGTGCCAAATTGAAGAGCCGGTGAAGCCGTTGACCACTTTGACGCCAAACTTGGCGGCAGCGCGGGCAGTGTTTTTCATTTCTTCGGCGGCGCGCTGGCGTACACCCTCGGGGTTGCCGTCGCCCCAGATGTGGGGTGGCAAAATCGACTTGTGGCGCTCGTCGATGTTGTCACAGACGGCTTGGCCAACCAAGTGATTGCTGATGGCGTGGCAGACTAGCCCGTGTTTGGCCAAGGTCTCTTGCTTGCGGGGGATGTAGGTCGAATCGGTCAAGGCCTTGCCTACTTCGAAATGATCGCCCCAGCAGGCTAATTCGAGGCCGTCATAGCCGAAGCTCTTGGCCTTTTTGCATAATTCTTCAAAGGGCATATCGGCCCATTGACCAGTAAACAACGTAACAGGACGTGCCATGGTGGTGATTCCTTTCATAAAAGGGGATAGTGGCATCAATCCACTATCCCCCAGCAGCGCCTAATAATCGGGGGTAATCCATTGTTTGTTGCTAGCAGACGTTTCGATGGCGTCGAGCACAGCTTGGCAGCGTACGCCGTCGTCAAAGGTGGGCTCGGGCGAGACGTTTTTGGCGATACCGTTGATGAGGTCATAGACGCCATGGGTGAAGGTGTGTTCCCAGCCGATAATATGACCGGCGGGCCACCAGGCACTCATGTAGGGATGGACCCCTTCGGTGACGAGGATGGTGCGGAAGCCTTGCACGTCGGCGGCATCGTCGTTGAACAACACTTGCAGTTCGTTCATCCGTTCGAGGTTGAATACGATGCTACCCTTGGAGCCGTTGATTTCGAATGAATTGTAGTTGCGGCGGCCATTGGCGAAGCGGGTGGCTTCAAAGGTGCCAACGGCGCCGTTTTCGAAGCGGGTCATAAACAAGGCAGCATCGTCGACGGTGACTTCACCCATTTCGGCGGTACCGACGGCGCCAAGACTGGTGGTGGTGCCACC
This sequence comes from uncultured Roseiflexaceae bacterium, assembly GCA_903889425.1. Classification (GTDB taxonomy): domain Bacteria; phylum Chloroflexota; class Chloroflexia; order Chloroflexales; family Roseiflexaceae; genus UBA965. The sequence goes on from CAISXI010000202.1 coordinate 4,489, forward strand.
AAGCTTGGGGCGTTGTTTGATGAAGGTCTCGGTCATGCCGGTGACTTCGCTGATTTCGCCTACCAACATGCGGGCCAAGTCGATGCTATGCGCACCGAGGTCGCCCAAGGTGCCGGCACCGGCGATGTCTTTTTGCAAGCGCCACACCAACGGAAAGTTGGGGTCCATAATCCAGTCTTGCAGATAGACCGAGCGCCAGTGGTAGATTTTGCCGATGCGGCCTTCTTGGATGAGGCGCTTGGCGAGTTGCACGGCAGGCACACGGCGATAGTTGAAGTTGACCATACCCACCACGCCGTTTTTCTTGACGGCTTCGGCCATGGCGCGAGCTTCGGTCAAGGTGTTGGCGAGAGGTTTTTCACAAAAGACATGCTTGCCTTCGTTGGCGGCGGCAATGGCGATAGCGGCATGTGAATCACCGGGCGTCGATACGTCGACGAGGCCGATGTCTTTGCGGGTAACCAATTTCTTCCAATCGGTTTCGTAGCCGTTCCAGCCCATATCGATGGCTGCTTGTTTGACGGCAGCTTCGTCGCGGCCACACAAGGCCGTCATTTCGGGGGTAAAGGCGCAATCGGGGAAGAAGTGTTTGACTTGGCGGTAGGCATTGGAATGGGATTTACCCATGAATTTGTAGCCGACCAGACCGACACCAATCGATTTGCTCATCTGATAACCTCCTTGTTATTGGTTGGTAAAAGTCGTAATTTCGATGCTATTGCCAAACGGGTCGGTGGTAAAAAACCGTGGCCGCCCCGGAATGGGTATGGTATCACCACAGGGATAACCGGCGCTGATTAATTGCTCGCGCAAGGCTGCCTGGTCATCGACGTGCAAACAAAAATGGCGCCCGTGACCGATGCTGGCTGGCTCGGAGTAGAGGTGTAATTCCGCTTCTCCCACCCTAAACCAGACCAAATCTGAGGCCGTGAGTGTGCTAGGGACGGGAATTTCTCGTAGGCCGATGATATCACAATAAAACCGGCGCGCGAGCTCGGCACTGGCGGCACCTGGCGGACGGGGCACACTTACATGATGGAAATAAGGGGGCATGGGGGTACTCCTCTGCGCATCGCCACAATGCGACGGCAACCATTGAGTGGGATGGCGTTAGTGTAATAGAGAGTCTGATTTGCGTCAAGTGAATGCAATAATCTGCACTCACAGCAATCGGCGCATGTGCTGCATGGCGGTGTCGTCGTTGCGACGTGATTGCATATAATACACACAGCGAATTAAGCAATTATCAAGGAGTACTCACCATGAGTCATCCCCCCCGCTATCTCGATGTATTGGCCGCTGCTACGCGGATCAACGGGGTGGCCAATCGCACCCCCGTATTTACTTCACGCATATTGAATGCGCAGCTTGGGATTGAGGTTTTTTTCAAAGGGGAACATTTGCAACGCACCGGTTCGTTCAAGTTCCGCGGGGCCTACAATGCCCTCAGCCGCCTCGATGCTGCGGCGCAACACCGGGGCGTGATTGCCTTTTCGTCGGGTAATCATGCCCAAGGGGTGGCATTAGCCGCCCGGCTCCTTGGCATCCCCGCGGTAATTTGTATGCCCACCGACGCCCCCCAAGTCAAAGTCGATGCCACGGCGGAGTACGGTGCCGAAATCGTGCGTTACGACCGCTTGACCCAAGACCGTGAAGCCGTGGCCCGCAGCATTGCTGACGCCCGGGGATTGACCCTCATCCCGCCCTACGATCACCCCGACATTATTGCAGGGCAAGGGACGGCGGCGTTGGAGTTGTGCCAGGAAATCCCCGATCTCGACGGCTTGTTGGTACCGGTGGGGGGTGGTGGTTTGATTTCGGGGTCGGCCTTGGCGGCGCACGGTATCAACCCAGCCCTGCGGGTGTTTGGCGTCGAGCCGGCCAATGCGGCCGATATGTACGAATCGTTGCGCCAAGGCACGCGAGTAACCATCGCGCCACCCGATACCATGGCTGACGGCTTGCGGATTACCACACCGGGGAAGATTACCTTCCCGTTGGTACAACAGCACGTCGAAGCGATTATCACCGTCAGCGA
>CAISXI010000203.1 GCA_903889425.1 uncultured Roseiflexaceae bacterium
CAAAACTGCCATTGGTGACATGTTTGTGCTCAGTTTGATGCAAAACGGGACATTGGTCTCGTGGGGGCAAAACGAACCGATGATTCGCCAATCGACCATCCCGCCTCAGTACGCCAATATGCTTTTTGTCGATGCCGCCGCCTCGATTGGCAATGCCTATCTGCTTGACGAAAACGGCAATCTCTATACCTGGGGCGAAAATCTCTACGGCGAAGGTATAATCCCCTCCGACGCCCAAACCGATATCCGCGCCATTGGGGCCGGGGCACGCTTTGCCCTCGCCTTGCGCACCGATGGCACGGTGGCAGCGTGGGGACGCAACAGCCATGGCCAAGTCAGTGTCCCCGCCGATCTCACCGATGTGGTTGCGGTCGACGGCGGTGATCGCCACGCCGTCGCATTGCGGGGCGATGGTACCGTCGTGGCGTGGGGTGACAATATCGCCGGCCAAACCATAGTGCCCCCCGGATTGACCAATGTAATCGCCATCAGTGCAGGGGAAAATCATACCTTGGCACTGCTACGTTCTGGGCGGGTCATTGGCTGGGGAGGCAATCGATTTGGCCAAATCAAAATCCCCACCACTGTCAATGACATCGTCAAAATCGCCGCCGGCCGCGAATGCTCACTCGCCGTCAAAGCCGATGGCACCTTGATTGCCTGGGGCAATCCGCGGTATACCAAATTCCCGGCGGTGGTATATGCCAACGCTGTCGTATCCGTAGACTCCGCCCACGCAAATTCCGTCGTGGGCTTACGTGATGGTCGCGTATTTGTGGCCGGCGACAACAATCCCCGCTGGAATATTTTTGTGTCACGCACGGTGACTGCCACCCCTGCGATTTCGTTGACGCCATCGGCAACCCGCGAGCGCACGGCTACCTTTACGCCGCTCAATACCCGTACCGATACCGCCACCCCCACGACCACCTTTACCCCGACGGTCTCGCGTACCGGCACCAATACCCGCACCCTCACTCCGTCACGCACCAAGCGCCCGAGTAGCACCCGCACGTTTACCCCTACGCCGTAACGAATCAGCCCACCCCGGTACAGGCACAATCACTGGGGTGGGCTGATTACATCATTATTACAGTATGTAATAATGATGTAGATTAATTTTTTATATTATTATTGTGTAATTTAGATTAATCAGCAAAAATAACACGTTATACCTGATTTAATATTTTTCTTTTTTATTATTATTTGTTTTTTCTGTTGATTAATCAGTGATTTCCTTGTAATATGTGTAAATTTACTAACGAGTATTTTTTAATTTTTATTATCATAAAATATGCTCCTGTTTTTTCAAAAACAGAATTATTTTGTATGCGCTATTATACACAGTAAGCGACGTTACTAGGATGGTAGAGGACCATATGCGACAGATTTTCAAACAGCAAATCATATTTATTATTATCGTCGTAAGCAGCTGCCTATTTATACTTACCGGATTATCGTTACGTCCCACCCAGGCGGCACCAGCCAATCCAACTGCGACACCAGCGGCCCGGCTTCGGGCACCGCGGGCACTCACCCCCACGCAAACGGGTGTGCCTACCACGAGTAATCCAACCAGCAATGGGACAAAGGGTGGTCGAATATATTCAAATACCTCATTTGAAAATTCCGATTTTGCCTGTTTTACCTTGCCAAGTGGGTGGGCATATATTGATGCCAACAAAATGCGTGGTTGGAAGACGGCACACTCACCAATTAGTGAGACGAATTGTTCTCCCAATGCGAGTAGTGTGCGCGTCATGGAAATCCAGAAATCGGGGCTACAAAACACAAATGCCTATGACGGCAGCAAATACGCCGAGCTGAATGCCAATGAATTTTCATTTATTTATCAGCCAATGTGTGTGGCAAATAACGACGTGATCGATTTTACGTTTTATCACAAGGGGATTAGCGCAAATCGTGCCGATATTGCCGCCTTCAGGTTCGGTATTCCGAGTGGATTGCCCGCTGGTTCGGTTGCTGCAGACAGCTATAATCGCCCGATTATGTATGCCAAAACGACTGCCAGTGCAGGAAGTCCTAATGCGACGTCAGCAGCCTATACAGGATTTACCTTTGGGGGGACAACTTATACGACTCCTAGTGGCACTACAAATGCAGCTGCATCGGTGGTGACCGCATGGGGGAGGTATAGTGGATCACATACACTGCCGGGCACTGGCTGGAGTGGGGTGCGTAACTTGGGATTTGTCGCCATCGATGGCCCGAGTGCAACGGGTGGTAATTTTCTTGATGCGATTACCGCTGGTCTTGCTCCCTTCATCGACATGGGTTCTTCACGCGATCGCACCGCTACCGAAGGCAGTAGCCCTACCGCCCTCAACATCCGCATCAATGGTCGAGTGACTGCCAATACCAAAATCGCCTTGCGCCGCAACCCACTCAACCCTGGGCCTGCCACCAGTGATAGTGACTTCACTATAGGCACGATTTCAGCCGGTGCCTTTGGCAATACCACCTTTACCCACACCACCGGCTCTG
>CAISXI010000204.1 GCA_903889425.1 uncultured Roseiflexaceae bacterium
AATAAAAAATAAATATAGATACCAAAAATAGTAGCCGATATATTGTAAAAATCGTGTGGATAAAATATAATTACAATCAAATGTACAGTTTATGTATGTAATGAGGAGATAAGAAATATGAAGCGATTGCTCCATATAATAATGATTGTCGTGACGGTGATTCTGGTGTCAAGGCAACAAGCCTCTGCGATCACGAGCACTGCGCCATTTCTGAATAGCACGCCAACCAATACACCAACCCGCACCGCGACGATCCGAGTTGGTGCACCGGGCGGTGTGCGGAATGTGTCATTAGGGTCACCGCGAGTGGCACCACGATTTCAAAATGGGAGTTTTGAAGTAGATGCGTCAGGGTCCACCTCGTTGACGAATTGGACGATTGTGGGCGGTAATACGAGTGGAATCGCCAATAAAATAGACCTCGGAGTGACGTCATTGGGGGGGTGTGTCAGCCAAGACACAACAGACTACGTCAATGTGGCAGTGACATCGTACCCATTGAAGGCGGGTAGTTCTGCACCGACTGATGATGATTCATTTAATCCGACCTCGTATGGAACCTCATCGTATTCTACAACAGCCGCAGTGGCCAATTCGGTGCCATCAGCAGTAGGGTTGGATGCGTCAACATCACTAGGGGTGACGATTTTGGCCGGGAGTAATGTCCTCAAACTAACAAACTCCGAACAAAATGGTTCTAATTACCGTGTAATTCATGGACCTTCTGTGGTCAGTGATTTGTTTTATGCCGAAAGCGGCGAGGTCATCACGCTTGATTGGTATGCCCAATATATCCGCGATAATTTTGCGATTTTGGGGTATTTGCTAGACACTAGTACCTGTACACAATACGAAATCGTTGATGAGTCAGCCAAAACCGTTGCAGGCTGGCAAAGTGCGAGTGTGACAATCCCGGCGACATCATCTGACTATCGCTTTGTATTTACCAATGGTACCTATGACCAGTCGGGTGGTACGGCTTCTGGCGCTACGATGTACATCGACAATATTACGGTGGGGTTGCCACAAGTAATTACGTTTGCATTGCCAGCCACGGCAAATCGCACCGATCCACCGATAACGTTAAATGCGACCGCAGTATCCGGATTGCCCGTTGAGTATTCGTCGTTAACGACGACAATTTGTACGGTGAGTGGTACGACGCTGACGATTGTGGCAGCTGGGACGTGTACCATTCAGGCAGGCCAAGCTGGTGGTGATAATGGGGGCGTAACGTATGCGGCTGCCCCATACGTCACTGATTCACTAACGATTACCAGCTATACGGCGACGCCGACGCCGACAAATACGCGGACGAGTACTGCCACAAGTACCGCGACTGCGACGGCAACTGCGACGGCAACGGCAACGAGCACACGCACCGCAACCCCCACCCGCACTGCGACCAGCACTGTGGTGCCGGGTACCATCCCCACTACGAGTAACCCGACCATCAATAATGCGTTAGGTGGTGTGCGTATCGTCGCCAATCCGTCGTTTGAACAGGGCACGAAAACCGCGTTCCCGTGTGAACCATATGCAGGCTGGTATACGTCGCACCCCGTCCAAGGAAGTTGTCGTACATTTGAATTATGGGGGGCGGGGCTCACGAATGTGGAATCAGTGTCGGGCGTGACTCCTCCAAATGGTAGCTACTACATCGAATTGAATGCCTATAGTGTGTCGATGGCCTTCCAACCGATTTGTATGGTGAATGGCGAAACATTCGACTTCGAGTTTTATCACCATACCCGCTCGTGGAGTTCTACCAACCAAATTCAATTCCGCTTTGGTATTCCCAGTGGGTTGCCCGCAGGCTCGCGTGCCGCTGATAGTTATAGTCGAGTCGTACTTACTGGCAATAACGTATTGGGTGGGTCGGGAAGTACTGCAGTTGCAAGTGAGACCGCTGGTGCCGACACCATCAATGAGGGGCACGAAGTCAAAGGCAGCCCCAACACCAACTGGGTGCGGTTTTATGGGACACATACAATCCCAGGTGATTTTGGTGGGTTACGCAACCTCGGCTTCTACGGGGTATTGCCCGCTAGTGCCACGGCGAATTTGATTGACGATATCAATATCGATTTGAATCCATTGATGGACTTGGGGACGAGTCGCGACGCCAGTGCCGCTGAAGGGAGTAGCCCGACTTCGCTCAACATCCGTATCAACGGTAAGGTGTTTGCTGGTACCACAATAGTACTCAACAAACTCAGCGGTACCGCAGTGAGCGATACCGACTTTACTCTCGGGACGGTAACTGCGGGTATCAATGGCACGGCGACGGTCCGGCATACTGCGGGTAGCAATGCCTGGGAAATCGACGTCCCTGCAGGCTATTATGACGGCGGCATGGTTGCGTCTAATAACCAAGGTGGCTTGACTATCCCGATAAGCTACGGTACCGACCTCGCCACCGAAGCTACCGAATGGGCGTGGTTTGCCATCGGTGATCCCAATGTCGATAATGCGACGGATAACTGGTCAAAAAGTGACCCCACGTGTGACCAATCTGAGAAAAACGACGGTGTGGTTTATTCCATCACCAACGTTGCCGTTCCCCAGGTGATTACCTTCCCGACGGTTGCCGATGTAACCGCTGGTGATACGGCGACATTGGCTGCGACGTCTGACTCGGGGTTGCCCGTGAGTTATACGTCGACGACACCATCGATTTGTACGGTGAGCGGTACGACGGTTACCACGTTGGTTTCGGGGAATTGTTTGATCAAGGCATCACAAGCCGGTGGGGTAGATGGAAGCGGCACAGCCTATGCGGCTGCCACAGATGTGACCAACACCATCAAAGTCAAAGCAGCCCAGACGATTACCTTTGCAGCGCCACCCACCAAAAATAAGACGGATGCTGATTTCTTGCCAGGAGGTACGGCGTCATCCGGTTTGACCGTGACCTATACGTCAGATACGCCGTTGGTTTGTACGATTGTGGCCAACAAAATTCACTTGGTGACAGCCGGTACTTGTACGGTAACGGCGGATCAAGCAGGCAATACCAGCTTTGGTGCGGCACCCAGTGTCACGCAGAGTTTTGCGGTCAAGGATACCCAGACGATTACCTTCCCCACCATTGCTGACCAAAACCAAGGTGGACCAACGGTTGCATTGGCGGCCACGGCATCGTCAGGGTTGGCGGTAACCTACACCTCGACCACGCCGTCGATTTGTACGGTGAGCGGGAGCACGGTGACGTTGGTGACTGCCGGGAATTGTTCAATCAAGGCGTCACAAGCAGGTAATAGTGCCTATTCGGCAGCCACAGACGTCACCAATACGTTCAAAATCAAACCAGCGCAGACGATTACGTATGTGGCACCGGCTGATCGCGGCAAAACGGCGCCGGATTTTGATCCTGCTGCCACGTCATCCGCAAGTTTGTTTGTGACCTATACATCGACCACGCCCACTGTGTGTACGATTGTATTAAACAAAATCCATATAGTAGGACCGGGGACGTGTACGACCACTGCGTCACAGCCTGGTGATACCAACAACGCACCGGCACCAGATGTGACACGGAGTTTTGTGGTCAAAGATGCGCAGACGATTACCTTCCCCACCATTGCCGATGTCGATACTGATGCGGTGCCGTTTAGTATGGCGGCCACGGCATCTTCTGGATTGGCCGTGACGTATACCTCAACGACGCCATTAGTCTGTACGATTAGTAATGGCACTGTGACGGTGCTTGGGCCAGGAAATTGTTCGATTAAAGCGTCACAATCAGGGGATGCGAATTTTGTCGCAGCACCAGATGTCACGCGAACATTCAAGGTGAAGGCCGCGCAAACGATTACCTTTGCGCCATTAATCGACCTACCTTATACCGATCCTGATTTTGACCCAGCGGCAATTGCGTCTTCGACATTGCCGGTGACGTATACCACGAGTACGCCGTTGGTTTGTACGATTGTGGCCAACAAAGTACATATGGTGGCACCAGGTACTTGTACGGTGACGGCAAATCAAATCGGCGGCGAGACTGGTGGCGTACCATATAACGCAGCGGTTCCAGTCATCCAGAGCTTTATCGCAAAGAGCGTGCCACAAGGTATTGCGTTCCCGTCAATCCCCAACAAAAACATCAGCGAAGCGAGCTTTTTGTTGAATGCCACCTCATCGTCGGGGTTACCGGTGACGTATACATCGAACACCCCGGAATTTTGTACGGTGTCGGGTAGCAGAGTCATAATGAAAAAAGGGGGAGGATTCTGTAAGATTGTCGCGCATCAAATAGGTGGCACGGTTGCTGGGAACACGTTTGGTCCTGCGGATGATGTCGCTCGGGAATTTGTGATTTCGGACGCGACTCGCACCCCCACGCCCTCAAACACGCGGACGGCAACGCCGACACCCGCATTAGCAGATTTGAAAAAATCGGCAATCGGGAATGCCTATGTATTGGCGCTGTTGCAAGACAATACCATCATCTCATGGGGCAGAAACGAGCGTGGCATCTACCAATCCACGATTCCGAGCATATTGCGTGATAAAGTGTTTCGCGATGTAGCTGCCAGTATTGGTACCGCCTTTGCCTTGGATATGGATGGTAATGTGTATGCATGGGGCGAGAACCTCTATACCGAAGGCGATATTCCTATGGCAGCCCAAACGGGCGTAAAAGCTATTTCCGCCGGTGCACGCTTTGCATTTGCCATCCTGAACGATGATACGGTTGTGGCATGGGGCCGCAATGACTTTGGTCAGACTAGCGTACCCGCCGGGTTAAGTAATGTGATTGAGGTTGATGGCGGTGATCGTCATGCGGTGGCCTTGGTGCGTGATGGTTCGGTGGTGGCATGGGGCGACAATACAAAGGGTCAAA
>CAISXI010000205.1 GCA_903889425.1 uncultured Roseiflexaceae bacterium
AATCGCACCGAAGTGGCCCACGCCTATACCCGTGGGCTCGATGTCATCGTCACCGACCACCACACCCCACCCGAAGATCTCCCCGTGGCCACTGCCGTCGTCAATCCCCGCCTGCCGTTTTGCAGCTATCCCGACAAAGGGCTCGTCGGTGTCGGTGTGGCCTACAAGCTCGTCCAAGCCATTGGCCAATTGGGGATGCCGTTGCCCCACCAGGCAATGTATGCCCTGCTTGATTTGGTGGCACTCGGGACGGTGGCCGATTTGGGGCCACTGACGGGCGAAAACCGCGCCCTCGTCCACCAAGGCCTAATCTGCCTCGCCCAAAGCCAACGCCCCGGCATCCGCGCCCTCATCCATGTGGCTGGGCTCGACGGGCAACCCATCAACGCCGGCGATGTCGGCTTCAAACTGGCCCCACGTATCAATGCGGCCGGGCGCCTCGACAATGCCGCCCCCGCCTACGAATTATTGCTGACCAATGACCCCGAGGTGGCCCGCACCCAAGCCCAGTTCCTCAACGACATCAACATCGAACGCCAACAACAAACCAAAGCGCTCCAAGAGCGCATCGCCCACGATATCCAAGCCATTGAACGCCACCAAGATGCCATCATCGTCCATGACGACCCCGATGCCCACGCCGGCTTGGTGGGGTTAGTGGCAGCTCGCATCGCCGACCAATTTAGCCGCCCCACCATCATCATCGAACGGGGTATCCCTCATTCGCGCGGCTCAGGGCGGGCCGGTGGCTTGATTGATTTGGTAAGTGCCCTGCGTAATTGTGGGGTTGAATTCGTCAAAATGGGTGGTCACGCCGCTGCCGCTGGGTTTACCATCGCCAGTGACTCCATCGACCACTTACGCCAAGCCCTCAACGAATACGCCGCCATCCACCATATCGCCGGCGGCGTCCGCATATTGCCCATCGATGCCGAACTCGACCCCGCCACCCTCGACATGAGCATTTTGACTGATTTGGCAGCCCTCGAACCGTGCGGCCAACACAACAACGCCCCGCTATTGCTCACCCGCAATTGCCGCGTCATCTCGGCCCGCACCATGGGCAGCGACAACCGTCACTTGATGCTCAAACTCGATATCGCCGGCCGGGTGGTCACCGCCGTGGCCTGGGGCGAAGGTGAGAGTGCCCGCCATTTCGAGCGTATCAAAGCCATCGACATCGTCTACCAACCGCAACTCAACGAATGGCAAGGACGCCGTGAATTACGCCTCGAGCTCAAAGACTTCCGCTCGGCCCGCGGTGCAGATGCCCCACCACACGCAGAGATTATGTAACCCGACATATTCGATATCGCTCATGAAACAACGAGGTTCGTATGAGTAACAAAGTCCGGATTGGATTTGTGGGGGTTGGCAATATGGGCCAAGCCGCCCATTTGCGCAACTATGTGATGGTCCCCAATTGCGAAGTGGTCGCCATCTCTGACGTCAAACCCGGCCATGCCCAGCTGGTCGCCGCCAAATGGGGCATACCGGCGCACTATACGTCGCACACCGAGCTGCTCGCCAACGAGCAACTCGACGCCATCGTCGCCATCCAACCATTTACCCGCCATGGCACCCTCATCCCCGAATTGTTGGCCAGTGGCAAGCCGGTACTCACCGAAAAACCCATCGCCGGCTCTGTCGACCAAGCCCAACGCATCGTGACCGCCGTCGCCACCCACAATACCTGGATGATGGTGGGCTATCACAAACGCTCTGACCCCGCCACCATGCTCGCTAAAGCCGAAATCGCCCAACTCAAAGCATCAGGTGAACTGGGCAAACTCACCTACATTCGTATTTTGATGCCTGCCGGCGATTGGATTGCCAACGGCTTCAACCAAAATATCTGGAATACCCAGCCTGAACCAGAATTCAGCTGGGACCCTCCCGCCGCCGACATGGACAGTGCCACCAACGACGCCTATTGGGCCTTTGTCAACTACTACATCCATCAAGTCAATTTGATGCGCCACCTGCTGGGCGAATCGTGGCAAGTAACTTATGCCGCCCCCGCCGGCAATCTGTTGGTCGGCCAAAGTGACAGTGGCGTGACCTGTTCCATCGAAATGAGCCCCTATCAAACCAGCATTGATTGGCAAGAAAGCGCCTTTGTCTGCTTTGAACGGGGCTGGATCAAACTCGAGCTCCCCGCCCCGCTGGCCTTTACCCGGCCAGGTCGCGTCGAAATCATGCGCGATCCCGGCAACGGCGTCCAGCCCCGCATCGAAATCCCACAACTGCCGTGGGTACACGCCATGTGGCAACAAGCCCAAAATTTCGTCGATGCGGTGGCCGGACTCCGACCACCCATGAGCAATGCCGCCGACGCTTTGGCCGATATCCAACTAGCCCGCGACTATATTCGCTTGCACCTCAACAAATAAGGAGTCCATTATGCCCCTCAAATGGCGCAAAGTCTGGGTTTCTGATGAAGGCTACGAATCGGCGGGGGTCTTTGATGTCAATGGTGACGGCCACCTCGATATCGTCAGCGGCGGCTTTTGGTACCAAGGTCCCGAGTTCCGCATCCGCCACTTTATCGGTGATATTCCCCGCTACGGCGAGTACTACGACGATTTTTCGACTATTGCCCTCGATATCAACGGCACGGGCACCCTCGATTATGTCACCGGCGGCTGGTGGGGCAATAGTCTGCGCTGGCGCGAATGCCCCGCTGACCCGACCCAACCTTGGCCAGAACACATCCTCGCCACCAACACGAGCAATGTCGAAACCACCCGCGGCTGGGATATCGATGGCGACGGCATCATCGAAATCGTTCCCAACACCCCACCCAACCCCGAAGTCAATTACTTCAAACTCATCATGGATGGTGACTGCAAGGGCACCGGCCAATTCCAAAAAGTCACCATCTACACCTTTGCTAACGGCACCCAAGGGCATGGCATGGGCTGTGGTGATATTGCCGGCAATGGCCGCATGGACATCGTGCTCTGCAACGGCTGGCTCGAAGCACCAGCGGATCCTGCGCATGGGCAATGGATATGGCACCACGACTTCCCCACGCCACCCTGGGGCAGTACCGCCAGCATCCCGATGCTGGTTGTCGATGTCGATGGTGACGGCCAAAACGAACTCATTACCGGCCATGCCCACGGCTACGGCTTGTGGTGGAGCAAACGCCAAGCCGATGGTAGTTGGCACCACCACCCCATCGACCCCTACAACGCCCAATATCACGACCTGCAGTGGGCCGACATTGATGGCGATGGTGCACCCGAATTAGTCACCGGCAAACGCCACCGTGCCCACAACGGCAACGAAGCGGGTGAATGGGATAATTTGGGGATTTATTACTTCAAATGGACCGGCGAAGGCTTTGCCAAACAAATCATCGATTACGGCGCAATGGGTATCGGCAACGGTTGTGGCATCCACTTTGCCCTGGCCGATTTGCGGGGCACCGGCCGCCTCGATGTCATCGCCCCTGGCAAAGATGGGCTGTACATTTATTACAACGAAGGCTGTTAAAAGATACGTTTTCAGTGGTATGATGCAGATGGATTAATACATCACTACGAGAGGTCAATGACGATGAGTAGTAGCGCCCAGATTCCAATGCGGGCAGTGCCTGGCTATTTTTCCAGTACCGCAGGGATTCAACTCGCCATCCAAACCCATGCCGACGCCAGCAACGAAGATTTGCAGTATTACCAGCAACTCGGCGTTGAATGGGCCATGGTAGGCATCAATCACCCCGAATTGCACACCCTTGATTTTTACAAACGGCTGGTCAAACGCTTTGGGGACTACGGGCTCAAAATCTACCGTATTACCAACCTCGGCGTGCACAATTCCCCCGAGATGACCCTCAATTTGCCTGGTCGTGACGCCAAAATCGAAGAATTCAAACGATTCATTCGCAATCTCGGCGCCGCTGGCATCAAATACAATACCTACGCCCACATGGGTAACGGCATCTGGAGCACCGGCCATGTGCCAGGCCGCG
>CAISXI010000206.1 GCA_903889425.1 uncultured Roseiflexaceae bacterium
AAATACAAAGGGGGAGCGCATGTCGATCCGCGACAGTATTATTCGTTTGGTAGGCCGGCATAATCTCGACGAAGCAGAATCTGCCGCAGCCATGAACGAAATCATGAGTGGGGTGGCGACCCCTTCCCAGATTGCGGCGTTTTTGACGGCGCTCCACTTCAAAGGCGAAACTGCCGCTGAGATTGCTGGCATGACCCGCATCATGCGCGACCACGCCTTGCACGTCGAGGTCGCACCTGGTGCCGTCGATACCTGTGGCACCGGCGGTGATGGCGCAGGTACATTCAATATTTCGACGATTGCCGCCTTTGTGGCTGCCGGGGCGGGCGTATATATCGCCAAACACGGTAATCGCGCCATGTCGAGTCGCTGTGGCTCGGCAGACGTATTGGAAGGGTTGGGCGTGTCGATTGAGCTCGACCAAATCGAGGTCGCCAAACGGATTCGCACCCAACGCTTCGGATTCATGTTTGCGCCCCGCTTCCACCCAGCCATGCGCTATGCGGGTCCAGTGCGGCGTGAAATCGGCATCCGCACCGCCTTCAACCTGCTCGGACCACTGACCAACCCGGCCAAAGTCACCCGCCAAGTCATCGGGACGGCCAACGAAGTCCTCGCCGAAAAATTAGCCAATGCCTTGGCCTTACTCGACATGCACTACGTGATTGTCTTTGCGGGCTACGGCAATATCGACGAATTATCACTTGCTGGGAGCAACACCTACTTTGTGGTGCGTGGTAGCCAACCACCCCGCCGTTATCAAATCGATGCCGTTGATCTAGGGCTAACCCGGGCCAGCAACGACACCTTGGCGGGTGGTGATTTACACGAAAACGTGCGCATTGCCCGGATGATTCTTGCGGGCAAAGGCACCACCGCCCAAAACGAGGTCGTGGCACTCAATGCCGCCGCCGCGATTATGGTGGCAGAGTTGGCTGATGATTGGAGTGCGGCCATCACCCTCGCCAAGCAATCCATTGAATCAGGAGCGGCGGCGCACCAATTGGCATTGGCGACCAGTTAAGTTTTCATTTTTGACAAAAACAGCAACACGCACCTTCCGCGATTACCGGGGATTGGTGCGTGTTTCGTATCGTTTGTAGCGGTTTAAATAAGCGTTAGGCGTAACTATATTTGCGCCAGATATCATCGCGTTCGAGTTCGATCAGGAGCGCAAAGGCGGCATAGTGGGGTTGGCGTGGCACAGAGAGGAGTGGCATATTGGCTTGGTCAGGGGTACGACCACCTTTGCGGTGGTTGCATTCGCGACAGGCCGCCACGACGTTTTCCCAATCGGTATGACCACCAAGCATCCGCGGAATGACATGATCGATGGTGAGGTGGGTACGATTCATTTGGCGCCCACAGTACTGGCACATTTCGCGGTCGCGAATGATGACCCCGCGGCGCGAGCAAGGCAAGCGCAAATTGCGCGGCACCCGTATATAACGGGTCAAACGAATCACGAGCGGCACCGCATATCGTTGCGAAATACTATAAATAACACGTTGGGCGGCTTCGACTAATTCGGCTTTTTCTTGGAGTAACAATACTAGTGCCCGCCGTAACGGCACTAATTGAAGTGGTTCGTAACTCGCATTAAGTAGCAAGACCCGCTGCATGCCTGCCTCCTCGTACCAAAACGATGTCGCAGAAGAACTCCATCCGAAGAACATAAATGCTGAGCGTTCCTAATTTTGCTATGAGCGGCGAATCTCCATCATTGTCATGCAGCGACGATGAATGAACACCTGTAAAAATCATATACCTACTGACAGGTGTATTAATACATATGTCATACTTCATTCATCTATTAGATACAGTGTATCACAGGCACCAATAGCCAAGATATGCTATCAGTGCGAGTTTATGTCTATTACACATAATTTCATCAATGCATAACTATTGCTTAATTATTGTATACAGCACGCACACATCACCCAGTTGCAATGATGATAACGCAGGGCATAATGCATGGATTAGTGGAGTGGGCTACGATCGATTTTCGGTCTGACCAACCTATTTTGACATGCACAAACAGAGAGTGCTATACTCGGCATATGGAAGTTGTTTCGCCATCATTTGATTTTAAGGAGCACTGAACATGCCATTCACCTTACCCGCCCTCGCATACGATGTTACCGCCCTCGAGCCGCATATCGATGCCCAGACCATGACCATCCACCACGGCAAGCACCATGCCGCCTACGTCACCAATGCCAACAACGCATTGAACGACCACTCGGCATTGCAGGGCTTGTCGGCTGTGGAGTTGTTGAGCAAAATCAACGAAACGCCCGACAGCATCCGCCAAGCGTTGATCAACAACGTTGGTGGTCACGCCAATCACACCTTGTTCTGGGAAATCATGACCCCCGGCGGCGCCAGCGCCCCCAGCGGTGCCTTGGGCAGTGCCATCACCGCCACCTTTGGTGATGTCGACAAGCTCAAAGCCGCCATCAACGATGCCGGCATGAAACGCTTTGGCAGTGGCTGGAGCTGGTTGGTATCCGACGCTAGCGGTGCCATCAAGGTCATCAGCACCCCCAACCAAGACAGCCCTGTTATGCAAGGGTTGACGCCCTTGTTGGGTGTGGACGTGTGGGAGCATGCCTACTACCTCAACTACCAAAACCGCCGCGCCGATTATTTGGCTGCGTGGTGGAGCGTGGTCAACTGGGACGTGGTTGCCAGCAACTACGGTCGCTAATCACATCGATCGCAACGGAGCGGGCAGGGATGACGAAAGTCACCTGCCCGCTGTTTTTTTCTGCGTAGCAGAAGTGCCTGTGGTACAATATGTGAAACCATAGTTCTGGTTCTCTTTTTCGTATACCGAAGGAGCTACTTTCATGGCCATTGAAAAATCAACGTGGACGACAAAAGCCGGTTTGGCGCAAATGCTCAAGGGCGGCGTCATCATGGACGTAATCGATGTCGAACAAGCCAAAATCGCTGAAGACGCTGGTGCCGTTGCCGTCATGGCACTCGAGCGCGTACCTGCAGATATACGCAAACAGGGCGGCGTAGCTCGTATGAGCGACCCTGATTTGATTGTGCGCATCAAAGAAAGCGTCACCATCCCCGTGATGGCCAAGGCCCGTATCGGGCATTTCGTCGAAGCCCAAATCCTCGAATCGCTCGGGATTGACTATATCGACGAGAGCGAAGTACTCACCCCGGCCGACAACGAATTCCACATCGACAAGCACCGCTACAAAATCCCCTTTGTGAACGGTTGTAAAAACCTCGGCGAGGCGCTCCGCCGCATCACCGAAGGGGCCGCCATGCTCCGCACCAAGGGTGAAGCCGGCACCGGCGACGTTGCCGTAGCAGTCTTCCATGCCCGCACCGTGCTGGGCGAAATCCGGCGCTTGCAATCAATGAGCGAAGACGAGCTCTATAGCGCCGCCAAGAACCTGCAAGCCCCCTACGAATTGGTCAAGCAAGTTGCCCAAGCCGGTCGTTTGCCCGTCGTCAACTTTGCTGCCGGTGGGATTGCCACCCCAGCCGATGCCGCCTTGATGATGCAAATCGGCGTCGATGGCGTGTTTGTCGGTTCAGGGATTTTCAAATCAGGCAACCCTAGCGTACGCGCCAAGGCAATTGTCCAAGCCACCACCCACTACCAAGATGCCCACATCATTGCCGAAGTAAGCAAAAACATTGGCGAAGCCATGGTCGGCATCAACATTAGCTCATTGCCCCAAGAGCAATTGTTGGCAAATCGCGGCTGGTAGATTCCTCCCACCCCATTACCACTGCACTGACGGTGGTAATGGGGTGTTTTACAGATACGGGAGCAGTGATGATTGTAGGAATTTTGGCGCTCCAAGGCGCATTTCGCGAACACGAAGAGATGCTGACGCGCATGGGGATTCCGTGCCTACAAGTCCGCTTGCCACGTGATTTGGCCAAAGTCGACCGCCTGATTATGCCTGGTGGCGAAAGCACGACCATTGGCAAATTACTGGTAATGTATGACCTCATCGAGCCAATCCGACAACGCGTCCTTGCGGGGATGCCCATTTGGGGCACCTGTGCCGGGGCGATTTTGTTATCAAGCAAAATCATCGATGGCAAAGCCGATCAACCATCGCTCCACTTGATGGATATCGACTCACGTCGCAATGCCTTTGGCAGCCAGCTCGACAGTTTCGAGGCTGATGTCAACGTGGCAGGGCTCGATGCACCCTTCCACACCGTGTTTATTCGGGCACCTATTTTGGAAAATCCCCAAGGTGACTGTCATGCCATTGCAACCCTCCCGGATGGTCGGGTGGTAGCAGCGCTCCAAGGCCACATGTTGGCGACATCGTTCCACCCTGAACTTACCCTCGATGATCGTATCCATCGCTTATTTCTGAGCCTATAACGACGACGAGGCCTGTATGAGTCGCTTGTTGACGCCAACTGACCTGTTGACGTTGCGGCACAAGCCGCGATCGTTAGCACTCCTCAACGACGATGCGTTGCTACTGCAACGCCACCGTCCCTTGTTGTTTGGATTGCGGTCATTGGTTGCCAATAATTCGCGCTATACCACCTATGTGCATCACGAAGGGAGCGTGAGTGGCGTACTCCAAGCGAGTAGCCGCGAATCACGCCCCGAGCAACAAGTTGTTGCGCTGGCAACGTATGGGCCAAGTCATCAGCTCCCCACCGATCACGATATTTGGTTTCGCCTACTCGAAACGCACGTGGTACAGAGTGCCCAACACCAAATCCAACGTTTGTACGTGACCCAACCCGGGGCCAATAGTGACATGAGCGAGATATTCCGGCAAAGTGGCTATAGCAGTTACGCCCACCAGATGCTGTTGCGCCTCGATGGCCCTGATTGGGACCAAGGGACGCGACTGGCGACCATGCAACCACAAAACCGACACGACGTATGGGGTGTACATCAGCTCTATGGGCAAATCACACCCCGCCCCGTACAACATGCCGAAGCCAAAGCGGCCCGTGACTGGATGTTGCCGTTACAAACCCCTTGGGATGGCGTCAAGCGCCGGGCCTGGGTACTGCGCCACGCAGCGCACGTCATGGCAGCCTTACGGGTACGCAGTGGGCGCGAGGCACATTTGATGCATCTGCTGATTGACCCCAATGCCCGTGAACTCGCCACCGACATGTTGCGCTTTGGGATTAGTCAAATCGCCGACACCTTGCCGATTTGGTTGGTGTTGCGTGACTACCAAGAAGAATTACTCTGGTCGGCCCAAGATTTGGGCTTCCAGCCCATCGATGAGCAATCATTGTGGGTACGCCACAATGTGAGCTTTATGCGCAGATCGGCTTTTGCGCGTGTACTTGAGCCAACCCGTGAATCTGGTTCCCCCGTCCCTTCAATCGTGCCCGCAAGCGAACAAGCGAGACTATATGCCAGAACGAAACGAAATAACCAGTAATATTGATTTATTGTTGGACACTTTGCCGTCGCGCATTCGCGAATTAATTGCCCAAGCCGAACACCCCCAAGAAGATTTGCTCGAAATCGTATTGGATCTAGGGCGCTTGCCGGAAGCACGCTACCGTGTCACCGCCAACTTGCTTGGTGATGCCGAAGTCACCTTGGTTGATATTGATGCCGTTACCTCGGCAATTAGTGCCTTTGGTGAAGACAATCGCGCCGGTATCCCCCGCACCCTACACCGCATTTCGGCCATCCGCAATCGCTCGGGACGAGTAATTGGCTTGACCTGCCGGATTGGGCGGGCCGTGATCGGCACGATTAGTATCATCCGTGATTTGGTCGAATCAGGACAGAGTGTATTGTTACTAGGGCGCCCAGGGGTCGGCAAAACCACTATGTTGCGCGAAACAGCCCGGGTGCTGGCTGACGATGTGCGCAAACGCGTCGTCATCGTCGATACATCCAACGAAATCGCCGGCGACGGCGATATTCCCCATCCCGGCATTGGCCGAGCGCGCCGCATGCAAGTGCAACGCCCCAGCGAACAACATGCCGTGATGATTGAAGCAGTCGAAAACCACATGCCCGAAGTCATCGTCATCGACGAAATCGGCACTGAGCTCGAATCCCAAGCATCCCGCACCATTGCAGAGCGGGGCGTGCAATTGATTGGCACGGCTCACGGGCAATTACTCGAAAATTTAATGGTCAACCCTACCTTGTCAGATTTGATTGGGGGCATCCAAGCCGTCACCCTCGGTGATGATGAAGCCCGTCGTCGTGGCACCCAAAAAACCGTCCTCGAACGCAAACAACCCCCTACATTTGATGTACTGGTCGAAATCCGTAATTGGGACGACGTGGTTGTCTATACCAATGTCGCCGAAGCCGTCGATGCCTTGTTGCGCGGTGAATCACCGGCAGCCGAGCAACGCAGTCGGGCAGAGGATGGCAAAATCACCATCGAAATCGTCAACCCCGAGCCCACCGAGGGCTTATCTGGCCAACAAGCGTGGGGGATCCGCCGGGCCCACAACATCGGGATGGAACCCGACATGCGCAACGACCGCAACGACCGTGGGAATCGTAATGGGCGCCAAGGGCGCAACGATCGTGGCAATCGCAATGAACCGCTCACGCCAGCATCGTTTGCTGGACCGCTGGCGCTACGCCTCAGTGCGAGTAGTGTGGCGACACCGACAGGTGCGGTAAGTGCGGCACCGACGTTTGTGGTGGCACCTGTTGAAAAAGCCGTCACCGTCACCCCCACCCACCGGATTTATCCGTTTGGGTTGAGTCGCGACAAAGTCGAAAAGGCGATTGCCCAGCTCAAAGTGGCAGCGATTGTGGTCAAAGACATTAATGACGCCAACATGGTGATGACCATCAAAAACTACTACCGCCAAGGCTCATCGCGGTTGCGCAATGCCGAAGAGCGCAATTTGCCGATTTATGTATTGCGGTCATCGACAGCCATGCAAATCGAACGCCAACTGCTCGATATTTTCTTCCCAGATCAGATCCATCGCCAACCCGAAAAGGGCCACGGCAAAGAGGAAGATGTGCAGGAAGCCATCCTCGAAGCCGAAACCGCGATCAACCAGATTATCAGTGGGGAACGCCAACAGGTAGAATTGACGCCCCAAGGAACGATTATCCGTCGGCTGCAACACCAAATGGCCGAACGCTACAACATGCAATCAGAGAGTCGTGGGCGTGAACCGTTTCGCCGGGTCAAATTGTCACGCTAGCATAAACGCAGAAAAAAGGGTATGATGGGATTGTTCATTACATTTGAGGGGAGCGAAGGGAGCGGTAAAAGCACGCAAACCCGCGCCCTCTACGAACGCTTATACGCTGCAGGATATCCGGTGATTTTGGTACGCGAGCCTGGTGGGACACGAATCGGAGATATGATTCGCCGGATTGTGTTGGACTTACAGCACACCGAAATGGATCCCACCACCGAGATTTTTCTTTTTTCGGCGGCCCGGGCGCAGCTCGTCAACGAAGTCATCAAACCCTACCTCGCCCAAGGTGGGATTGTGATTTGTGATCGCTATGCAGATTCGACCTACGCCTACCAAGGCTATGGCTTGGGTCGCGACCTCAACGAACTCAAAACACTTACCGCGATTGCAACAGGCGATTTACGCCCAAACATCAGCATTTATCTCGACATTAGTGCCGATGAAGGGCTCGAACGCAAACAACGCCGGCGCAATGGCGAATTACCCAAAGGGGTGGAATGGAACCGCCTCGACGCCCGTGAAGTTGCCTATCACCGCCGTGTCGCTGATGGCTACCATGCGTTGATTGAATCTGATATGCCCCGTTGGCGCGTATGTGATGCGCGTCTCAGCATTGAAGCCCTCGCAGATATCACGTACGAACATGTATTGCCGTATTTAACCAATATCAAACCCATCGATGCCCCAGGTAAATGAAAGGGATTCCCATGAAATTAATGATTGTCGTGGTGCAACGTCAAGATGCCGGCGACCTCGTCGACGCCCTCACCGCCCGTAGCCATCGGGTCACCCGCATCAGTAGCGAAGGTGGGTTTTTGCGTGAAGGCAACGTCACCTTGTTGATTGCCGTCGAAGACGAACATATCGATGCCGTGATGCGTTTGATTCACACCCACTGTCATATGCGTGTACGCTATATCTCGCCGTTACCACCAGTAGCAGAGTCCGGTGAGTTTTATCCACCAACCCCCGTAGAAGTACAAGTAGGCGGTGCAACGGTGTTTGTGCTCAATGCCGAATCTGTCACCCGCGTATTAACTAGTCAACTATCGTTGTAACCAACACGGCTAAAGGAGTGAGATTGTGGATATTGGAGGATTGCTCGGCGTAGTAGGGCCACTACTCGATGTACTCAAATGGGTGTTTGGTATTTATATCGTGTTACTCTGGATGGCTACGGTGATCTGGACCTACCGCGACATCCATGCCCGTCACGAAGAGGCTTTGTTGCAAGTACTCGCGGTATCGATGGCCTTACTGATTCCGTTTGCTGGTTTGGGCGTCTACATGATGCTCCGCCCGCGCCAAACGATTTCGGATCGCTATGAGCGGTCCCTCGAAGAAGAATACTTGCGCCACGACATTGAAGAGCAGTTTGTCTGCCCACAATGCCAACGCGGTATCGACCACGAATTCATTTTGTGCCCGCATTGTCATACCGCCCTCCGCCGGCGCTGTATCAGCTGTGACCATGTGATTGACTTGACCTGGTCGATTTGCCCCTATTGTGGTGATGATGGAAGCGGGTTGGTCGGCCGGACCACCCAGATTCGCATGCGCGATACCCAAGGAAGTTAACATGTATCGTTTATTGCCCATTTTGGCAGCAGCAGTATTACTCAGTTTGGCAGCCTGTGGATTTGCGCCGGGCAGCACCGCCACCACCCCCAACGATACGTCGTTGTTGTCAGAACGAACCCCCAACCCACGCATGATTGGGGATGCCAATGCCCCCGTCAAAATCATCGAGTTTAGCGATTATCAATGACCGTACTGCGCTAAATTCGTCCGTGAGACGATGCCTCAATTGATGAAAAACTACGTCGATACCGGAAAATTGTCGATCGAAGTCCGCGACTTCCCGTTGACCCAAATCCATACGGGTGCCCTGATGGCGGCCCAAGCCGCTAATTGTAGCGCTGAGCAAGGCCAGTTTTTTTTGATGCGCAAAACCTTGTTTGATGGTACCGCCAACCAAGAATGGCGCGATGGATCACTCGACGACTTAACCACCTTTGGCAACTATGCCAGTGCCGTTGGGATTGATCGCGCCCAATTCGAGAGCTGTGTCACCACCAACCGTCATTTGGCGCAAATCAAAGCCGATATGGCACTAGCCCAACAACTCGGCATCAATAGCACGCCGGCGTTTATTATCAATGGCCGATTGTTGATGGGTGCTCAGCCCTATACCGAGTTTGCCAAAATCATCGACACCATGATTTCACCGCCGTAAATCAGCCCACCCCCACAAAAAAGACCCTGTACCACATGGTACGGGGTCTTTTTTATACACCATCGTCATCCTGCCGAAATAGTGGTGGTTGGCGCAGACTTGTCAAATAATCTTGCAAAATAATCGACGCCGCGACTTCGTCGATGCGCGCTTTGCGTTGCTCGGGACGTAACCCAGCCTCAATCATGATGCGCTCGGCCTCAGCCGATGTATAGCGTTCATCACACGTCGCAATTGGGAGTGTCACGTGGGTGGCTAATGTGTCAATAAACGCACGAATCCGTTGCGCTTGCGGACCTTCTTGGCCATTCAGTGAAATGGGCAGACCAACCACAATCTGGACAACATCTTCTTGCGTGATGATTTGGCTCAGCTTTTTAAAAAAAATCAACACTGGCGTGGCGTGAATCGTGATATAGGGGGTGGCAAGTGTCTGCGAAAGGTCACTGAGCGCCACACCAATCCGGCGCTCGCCCACATCCAATGCCAGTATCCGCCCCGCATGTCCGTGACTCATGGGACAATAGCCTCGCCAATCCGCACCGTAATCAGTTGCGGTAAGGGAGGGAGTTGATCACGGGAGGGCAATGTATAGCCACTAATAATCCCCTTAGTTTTGAGGGCCTCGAGTAGCGTTGTGGCTTGGGCGTTACTGACCCCTTGTAACTGCTTGGGTAAATCATTGATTACCGAAGCAGGGATAGGCATCTGCGGCGAACAACGAATCTCACCGTTTATCACAATCGCCGTTGTGGAGGGATACCATTCAGAGACCTTGAAAGCCGATAATTCGCCTACCCGACAAATCGGGGTACTGCCCCCTTGGAAGCGTTGTGGCACCACTTGTTGTAGTTGGGCTTGGATTGTCTGATCGGCTTTGATGGCATAGGCCCGGAAGGTTACTTGCACCGTCATCTGCATTTGGGCATTGCGCGGATCAAGCACCGTCCCCACTGCAGGCGTCAATTTTGGCTCACCATAAATTTGGGGCTGGCCCAGTTGAGTCGGTGATGGGTCAATCGTCGTGTCATCGATTTGGAGCATACGTTGCGTGGCTTGGGTATTGAGATCACTCACACCCTGGGCGTAGGCCTTGGTCAAGGCAGCCCCGAGCAAGCGGGCCTCGTCGACTTCTGACACAATCCGGCGCATCGTTTCGCTGCCACCGGTAATCGGAGCATTACGCAAAATAATCTGGCCGTTGTCGTTGCTAATCGGTCCTTGACCGGGCAACAACAAGGTCGTGATTTGATTTTCACCCACATTCGAGGCACTCCCCGCCGAACGGGCGGTGACAGTAACTTCAACTTGACCGTAATCGGTGGTACGGCTCGTCAACGTACTGGTCGTGACAGCCGGAGGTATAGTGGCGGGTGCATCAATCATATAGCGCACTTCACCGCCACCACCACTGGCAATAAATTCGGTGCCTTGGGGCAAAGCCACGGCTTGCTCGAGCATGTTGATGACCATAATTGTCCCTTTGGCACGACCATCGGGCATGGGGACTTCGGTCAAGGCTTCGCCTGTTTCGGTGATAGTAATCGTGCTTTCGAGCCGGATTGCTTCAATTTGCATGCGGTCAGACTCACCGATGGCGGTAATCGGGAATTCCACGTCAGTCAGTGGCACCACCCGCGCTTCGCCGAGTGGAGGAGTCAACGTAATCGTCATACGGAGCAATACTGCCCATAGCAAAATGCCCAGCAGACAACCAAGTAACCCCAAGGCAAACCACTGCCATGCGGCGTTACGCCGTGGTCGCCGGGGTTTGGCTTGGGCCGAGCGATTGTTGGGGGCGGGGGTGCGCTGGCGCACTCCCACCACACGATCGTCACGCCGGCGTGGATCTATTTGGTGTTGTACTACTGGTACCGACATGCTGATTCCTTACTGCGTTAAAGGGTATCCCAACGCTCATCAAATCGAAAGCAAGGCACGGGCTTTTTGTAATGCCGCATCAATATTGGCAATGTCGCGCCCGCCGGCTTGAGCCATATCGGGACGACCACCACCACTACCACCCACAATCGGTGCGAGTTCACGCACCAAATTGCCGGCGTGGTGTTGCGTCACCGTTTTGGTCATCATCACCAAAATCTGGGCGCGCTCTTCGCTGGCCCCAGCCAACACAATCACGCCATTGGGCACCATATCGCGAATCTTGTCACCAAGCTCACGCATTTGCGCCACCTCGAGACCATCGACTCGGGTCACCACATAGGTGACAC
Source organism: uncultured Roseiflexaceae bacterium (assembly GCA_903889425.1). Classification (GTDB taxonomy): domain Bacteria; phylum Chloroflexota; class Chloroflexia; order Chloroflexales; family Roseiflexaceae; genus UBA965. Next base: position 11,635 of record CAISXI010000206.1, read on the forward strand.
CATCGCGTTGCACAGCCACCCGCACCAAGTCTTCGACTTGGACGCCAGTGGCCTGTGATTTGAGGGCATCAATGTCGCGTTGGCGTTGCTTGAGGTCAGCCAGCACGCCTTCGACCCGCTCTACCACTTGGGGCACGGGCACGCCGAGGTGGCTGGCAGCCTCGCGCAACAGCGTGATTTGCTGGTCGACCCATTGCTCGGCGCCAAACCCGGTCACGGCTTCGATACGGCGTACCCCACCGGCCACGCTACTCTCGGCGATGATGCGAAACAAGCCAATCTCGCCGGTGCGCTGCACATGCACACCACCACATAATTCGCGGGAATCACGGCTGGTGTACGCATCAGCACCGGGGATGGTATGCGAAGCGGCGTGTACAAGGCGTACGCGATCGCCATATTTTTCACCAAACAAGGCCACCGCTCCCCGGTCGAGCGCTTCTTGGTAGGGCATTTCTTGCCATTCCACCGGTTGGTCATCACGCACCCAAGCATTGATGCGCCGTTCGACGTCACGCAGTTGCTCGGGCGTCACCGCCCTGTTGTGCGTAAAGTCAAAACGCAAGCGCTCAGGGGCCACCAACGACCCCGCTTGGGCGGCATGCTCGCCCACCACATCGCGCAATGCGCGCTGGAGTAAGTGGGTGGCGGTATGATTGCGCACCACATGACTACGGCGCACTTGGTCGATTTGGGCACTGGCCACGGCGCCACGGGCAATCGTCCCCTCGACGACGGTACCGAAATGCACCGTCACACCGGGGACAGGGCGTTGAGTGTCGGTGACCTGCATGCGCCCGTGGGGCGTCACAATCCAGCCCGTATCACCCACTTGACCGCCACTCTCGGCATAGAACGGCGTAGTGTCAAGCACCACTTGGACTTCGGTGCCGGCAGTGGCTTCGTGCTTGACGTCGTCGGCACTCACCAAGGCAATAATCTTGCCATCGGCCACGGCATGCTGATAGCCCACAAAGGAGGTCGGTGCCAACGCCAACTCGGCCCACACCTCGGTGTCGCCACCCTTTTTGAATTGAGCGACGGCCCGTGAGCGACTGCGTTGCTCGTTCATGGCCACATCGAACCCGGCGGCATCGACAGTCATGCCGTTGTCGGCGGCGATTTTTTCAGTCAAATCGAGGGGGAAGCCGTCGGTGTCTTTGAGCTTAAAGGCTTCTGCTCCAGGGATGACACTGTTGCCTTGGGTTTTGATTTGGTCGATAACCGCACCGAGTTTAACCAACCCACCCGACAAGGTGCGTAGGAATTGTTGTTCTTCGGCATCGACGGTTTCGAGGATGAAACTGCGGCGGGCCAGCAATTCGGGATAGGCGTCGCCCATCAAATCAAAGACGCGATCCACCACACCCGTAAAAAAGGGCTTATCGAAGCCGACGGTGCGCCCTTGGTAGACGGCGCGGCGCAAAATCCGGCGCAGTACGTACGAGCGACCGGTATTGCCTGGCAATACCCCGTCTGCAATCAAAAACGCCACGGCGCGGCTATGGTCGGCCACGGCATGGTAGGGGGCGTATTGGGCGCGGTAATCTTTGTCATCGCTGCCACGCAAGGCTTTGATACGGTCAATCAGGTCAACGAACACGTCGGTTTGATAGGTGGCGCGCACCCCTTGGAGCACCATCGCTATACGCTCGAGTCCCATGCCGGTATCGACCGACGGGCGGGGCAACGGTTGCATGGTGCTCCGCTCAAATTGCATAAACACGTTGTTCCAGATTTCGACATAATCGGGGTCATCGCTATTCACGCCGGCGGCAGACATTTTGCTGAGGTCATCACCGAGATAGACGGTAATTTCGGAGCAGGGGCCACAGGGACCGGTATCAGCCATCACCCAGAAATTGTCTTTTTCGCCAAAACGGAGCACGCGGCTGGGATCAGCGCCGGCTTTAATCCAGAGTGCCACAGCGTCTTCGTCGGCAGGTACGCGTTCATTGCCTTGAAACACGGTAAACCACATGCGCTCGACGGGAATCTCAAAGACTTTGGTGAGCAATTCCCAGGCCATCGGGATGGCATCGGCCTTGAAATAATCACCAAATGAAAAATTCCCCAGCATTTCGAAAAACGTATGGTGGCGCGGTGAAGGCCCGACCTCTTCGAGGTCATTGTGTTTGCCCGACACCCGTAAACATTTTTGGGCGGTGGTAGCACGGCTATAGGGGCGTTGCTCTAGCCCGAGGAAGGTGTCTTTGAATTGCACCATCCCCGAATTGGCGAACAACAAGGTAGGGTCGTTGCCCGGAATCAACGATGAGCTCGGGACAATCGTATGGCCACGTTGTGCAAAAAACGATAAATAGGCTTGACGAATCTGGTTACTAGACAGTTTTTTCATGACCACTCCGGGTAACACACAAACCATTTGTGTGGAACATACTAAACGATGCACTATTCCTTTCATTGTAGACGATGCAGTTGGGGTGCGTCAACAATTCACCCCCATGCCCCCTATCAATCTGCCATTTTTTGACCACAAAAACGCGGAGCGCCCCGAGCGACGCTCCGCAACCCACACCGGACTATTTTATTGCCGCAACCTTACCAGCTCACCACAACCGTCGCATCGCCACTAGGCACATCAATCACCGCCACTTGGCCTTCGCGGGTGGTGACGAGGCGCACGGCACCGTTGGGGGAACTAATCGTGCCGCTACAGCCTTTGGCATCTTTGGGGACGGGCAACGCGACTTGATACTGCGTAGCACCAGTCACTTCAATGGAGGCCCAGCAGGCTTCTTGGTGCCAACGATAGGCCACATAGCCATTGCCGGCTGCATAGCGGACTACCGCATAGGCATCACGAATATCGGGGGTATAAGCCCATTGGGGTAACACTAACACCTGGCGCAAATTATCGCCTTGGTCAACCACGCCCACGGCCCCTTCGATGAATGCGTCGAGCATGGCGGCAGTACCCCAGCCATCGGTGCTAATGGTATCGGGTGAGCCGACGCCTTCACTGCCTTCGGGACCATACCACAAAAAGCTCCGGCCGCGGCTCAACATCCCGGCCCAGTAATAATCGAGGGTGGCAAAGCCATACGACGGCCGTCCCATCCGGAAGGCACCGCGAGCAAGCTCACCACCTACCAACGGCATAATGCCGCCGTTGACGTAGCTGCCAGGGGCTTCACCAGCGCGCCCACCGAGACCGATAGTGCCGGCAGGGAAAGGGGGATCGATGCTATACCATTCGGCAAAGGCATCGGGTCGGCGCCGACTGATGTAGGTATCCAAAATCGCATCACTCTGAGCGTCACTAAGCACGCCCCGATTCAAGGCATAGGCATTCGACAAGCTGAGTTGTTTTTCGAGGTCGACACCGGGAATTTTGGTGGGAGTATCAAAGACGAAATGGCGGTAGAACTGACCATTCCAACTGAGGGCATTTAAGCGACTCAGCACCCCTTCGGCGACAGTCGACCAGACCGTGGCGAGAGCTGGGTCACCGACGCGGTTTTCGATGGTCGACAACATGTGAAGGGCTTGTACCATCCCCGTATTGTCGCCATAAAAAATCCCCCAGCGCGTATTGGCGTCAATCGCATGCCGGGGTGCAGTGCCTTGTGCTACTTCGAAATCCCACATATCGATGGTGAATGGGCGGCGCACCAGGCCTTTTTGGGCATCCCAACGGATTGGGTCTTGCAAGGTGTAGGTGACGGCTCGGCGCATCGCACCGAGGTGTTTGCGCACAAAATCATCGCCAGCCCCTGCCTGCCAAGCCTGATAGACCCCTTGCACAAACAAAAACTCTACATCGGCTTCGACGGGGGTGCGGTAGGCGGTTTCGGCCCAAGGTGATCGTGGCAAAAAGTCGGGGAAGCTGCCATCGGGGTATTGCAATGCGGCAAAGGCATCGATGGTCGACGTCATATCACCATCGAAATAGCGCGCACCTTGCATCTGATAGACATGGTCGCGCAACCAAATCAAGGGACTGTCAGGTGAACGATAACCATGCACCGTGCCCTCGCCAAACGGCTGATCGAGAATGGCACCACGCATGATGGTGGTGGCAGCCGGCACAAATTGGTCATAGCGCTGAATCCCCGTCGACACCATGGTTTGTGGCTCATACGTATAGAGCGCGGGGGTCGAGGCAATGATGCGCCCATTACTCAACATCAGATTAGCTGAATGTGGTCCACGTGCGCCGCGAGGGATGATGGTGGTCGTGGCCTGGCCACGGTCAAGCATGATAAAGGCACTGGCAATGTGGTGACCCAACGGATCAGCCACAATCAGAGTGGCGGCTCCACTCACGGCATTTGCCAAGGCAACGCGCACCGTGATGGGCGTCAGTGGCTGTGCCACACCATCGACCGTCAATTCGACGGGAGCAGGTGCGGGATCGGTTTGGGCAATGACACGGTGGCTAACCCCAAACACACCAACACTCACTATCACCGCACCTATTAATCGGTACCAGCGCATCATAAATTATCACCAATCGACT